>JBEVJJ010000160.1:0-3035 GCA_040510255.1 Nitrospiraceae bacterium
ACACCCCAAGCCGATCCACTGACAAAGGAGTGAATGATGGACACGTACTACCACCCGCACGATCTGGGCAAATTCGCCGACATGGGCAAGGGAAATAAGGAACTCTGGGACAAGTTCATGAACTATTACAGCGCCGTGTTCGCAGAAGGGACGCTCACAGAACGTGAAAAGGCTCTTATTGCGCTGGGAGTCGCACATGCCGTGCAATGCCCGTATTGCATTGATGCCTATACGCAGGCTTGTCTCGAGAAGGGTTCGAATACGGAAGAAATGACCGAAGCCGTCCATGTGGCTTGTGCGCTCCGCGGCGGAGCCTCGCTGGTACACGGCGTGCAGATGCGAAATGTCGCCGACAAACTATCGATGTAGGGAAAGAGTCAGACCTCAACGTGACTCGTCAGTCGTTCGGGAAGGGAAAGAGAGCGTCTCCGGTTGACGCATGGCAGGAACTCATGAATCCGTTCAATAGTATGGGTGTTCCGGAATCGCGAGCGTAAAGTATTTCCCCCGTTCTTCGTAGAGGATCCTCTTCACCACCAGCAATTCCAGGGCGGCATCAATCGTTGATCCTTGTCCGATTGGTTCGGACATATGCGCCTCGACTGCCGCGAGAATCTGCTCTTTGGACTTCGGCGCCTCATTGCACAACTCGATGATGACAGAAGCCGGCGGGTCGAAACGTTCCCGAGTGGGAGAAGCGGGGTTTCTTCCATCGTAGACGGTGACGTAGGTCATGGCTTTCGAGAAATACAAGAACGGCTTTTCCGGGGACGCAAACCGGCGTTGCCATTCTTCTACCACCGCGACCAGCTCCTGATACACGTGAGGATCGACGTTCCAGTTATCCAGCTCATATTCGAAGTCGTAGGCGACCTTCATGACATTCACCTGCCGTGCATCATAGACATACTCGTACGCCGCGCCAGGCCCCGTGATCCGCACGCCATATTCGTGGGGACGGGTAAAGTAAGGACTAAACCGTTCGAGCCAGAATTTACCGGTCGCCTCGGGAGGTTGAAGATGAAACAGGGAGGGAATGAGTTGAATCTGCCGCTGATAGTCCTCATTGGTTTCGCCCGGAAATCCCAGGAGCAGGTTCCATGAGACCACCACTCGATAGTAAAAACTCCATTTGAGGCAGACGATGTTTTGGATCGGAGTGACACCCTTGTCCATCGCCCGCAGTTGATTCTGGCTCAGGCTTTCCAACCCCGGTTGCATGCACTTCACGCCGCCGACCGCCAGCGTCCGTATCTGATGCCGGTTGAGATTGCTTTTTGTTTCGATGAAGACATCCAGATCGCAATGATCCGTCGCAAACTTGCCGAAGAGGTTTTCGATATATTTCAAATCGATGATGTTATCAACCAGTCGAAACCGCGAGCTATCGTATCGGCTGGAGAGCGACGCCAGTTCCCGGGCCACCTGTTCCACCGACTTCGCACGGAACTTCATGCTCTGCGCATTCAGACCGCAGAAGGTGCAATGATGCTTCTCGCCCCACCAACATCCTCGCGAGCCCTCATAGAGCAGGATACGATCGAGCCCCATCTGTGAACCAGCGCCAAGCTCCGCGAGCAAGCGGTAGTAGTCGTCGTAATCCGGCGGGCCCGTCCGCACGAAATCGCTAAAGAGCGTGGGATTCGGCTCAAAACGGATTCGCTCGTTCTCCCGGTACGTGACACCCTTTGGATAGGGCGCGCCATCTCCGGCCATGAGCTGCGTCACGAGCGCAGGAAACGTGTCTTCCCCCTCGCCGACGACCACGTGGTCGATAAAGGAAAAGGCACGACAATACTCCAGCCCCATCTCTCCGTCATAATTGGCTCCGCCGAACACGATACGGACATCCGGGTACAGGTCCTTGATCAGCTTCGCCAGTGTAAGACTGGCGACATTTTGATCAAAAGTCGAGGTGAACCCTACGATGCGATACTTGCCCCAATCAATGGCGGTCATGGCCCACGTCAGGAATTGAGGAGCAATTCGAGTCGCCATGTCTTCGAAATAGGAGCGGTCGTGACCTGTCTGCTGTGAAATCTGTTCGAAGAGAGGTTTGAACACCGTCGGATATTCCGACCGTTTCGGGTTATCGCGGAAGAGAAGGTAGGAAAACAGCCACTCGCCAAACAGCGCCCGCTTTTCACAAATCAATTCATAGAGCGGCACACCGATCTTCTGTGCGAACCGCACGTTGAGGTGATGGCATTCAACCCCCACCCCTTTGGCTTTGAGCAGTGCGGAGAGTGTACCCAACTGAATGGACGGGTACTTCGAATAACTGAACGGCATGTTGACGAGGGCTACCGGTATCTTCTGATCGGTCACGATGCTGGCCTTCTCATGCAATACCGCGAGGACAAATCGTCAGGCTGCTCCAGCCCTGAAGGGTTCGAACGCCCGATCGGCTTTCGCGGCCATATAGAAGTCGCTCTCAGTCAGTCCATTGATCTTGTGCGTCCAAATCTCCACTTTGCACTTTCCCCAGGCCAGGTAAAGATCCGGATGATGGCCTTCCGCCTCCGCCACCGCCCCGACCTTGTTCACAAACGCGAGCGCTTGGGCAAAGTCCTTGAAAGTGTACAACCGTTCGATGTGACCGTCCTTGTTGAGTGCCCATCCTCGGCCCAACTCATTGAGGAGAGCTTGAGCCCGGTCCTGGGGGAGCGGCGGGACGCCGCCCCGGCAAGGTACGCATTTATTGTCCGCGAGACCCATGAGATCCTCCTTGGGATAAGCATGTGCTTGTCACAAGATACAGGGTGATCTTGTCAAAGCCACTCTCGTCATCTCGCCACTTCAAGGGGAGCTGATGGATTGGCCGCAGGTTGTTTCTCGAAGAACAAGCCGCGGTTAATATCCCCAATGCTCAGCATCCCGACCAGCTTGCCCTTCTCAACGACCGGAATCCGTCTGAAATTCTTCAAGCCCATGTATGAGGCCGCTTCAAGGACCGGGGTACTTGGGGACATGGTCAAGGGGTTGAGGCTCATGACTTCTTGAACCTTCTGCCCGAGCACGTCCGCGTATCCTTC
>JBEVJJ010000161.1:0-19283 GCA_040510255.1 Nitrospiraceae bacterium
CATCATTTTTCCTAGTTCCGCATCAAGCGCCATGGTCCTTCATGCCTCTCTATTCTTCCTGCAGTCCAACCGTGTCTGTCAGTCCTGCTTTCTCCAGCATGTCATACGCTCGCCGGTGATCAATAGTCTGTACTGACACAAACAAGCCCTTGTATACCCCACCGAACACGGCCCCGAGCATCGAGTCATGGGAGTAGTCGTCCAGGCTGAGGGCATAGTCTACACCCTGTTCAGTCAAGATGCCTTCCACCTTGTTCGCATCCGACAGATTACCCGCTATATAGACAAGACTGAGTGGAACGGTAAAAAATTCCAATGTCCTGCGAGCCATGTATCACATGACAAGCATCATTGCAGATGTTGCTTGAAAAACGCGAGCGTACTTTGCCAGGCATCTTTTGCTTCCGCCGGCTTATACACTTCCTTGCGGGTATCATTGAAAAAGGCATGGGACGCGCCTGGATATGTCTTCACTTCGCCCGGCTTGTTGTATTTTTTCAGTGCACCGGCCAGACGGTCGACATCGGCCTTGGTAATCCAGCCGTCGTCTTCCCCATATATATAGAGAATCGGACAACCCAGACTTTGAATGGGGGTATCGGGGTTGGGAATTGGCCCGTAAAAAGGGACCGCCGCTTTTACACCTTCGTTCACACAAGGAAGCGTCAACGCATAGCCACCCCCCATGCAGAATCCTGTGACTCCCACCCGACCAGCATCAACCTCCGGCGCCTTCTGGATGTATGTCACCGTGGCGCTCAAATCACTGAGAACCTCATCCTCCTTCAGTTTGCTCATCAACCGCCCGGCCTCCTTGGAATCGGTCGTCTGCACGTGTCCCATTCGAGAATACAGATCAGGCGCGATGGCGACATACCCTTCGGCCGCGAAGCGTCGTGCGATATCCTTGATATGATCATTCAGTCCCCACCACTCTTGGACGACAATCAGCGCGGGACATTTCGCGGTTGTGGACGGCGCCGCGACATAGGCGTGGATTGCGATGCCGTCGCTTGAATATTCCACCGTGGTATGTTTGACAGTCGCCATGTCAAGCCTCACGACAAGAATTGTCTCATTGCATCATTGTCGATCGTACAATACACTGGGGTATTGAAACGATGATGCAATTGAACAATCATTGATTCTACATCACTGGCCAGCGATCGTCATTTCCGCAAGTTTGATCGTTGGGCTTGCGATACGGCCTCGAAAAACAAGATCATTGCCGATCATTTCGATATCGGCAAACATTCGCTTCAGATTCCCTGCAATGGTGATTTCCTCCACGGGATACGCCAGTTCCCCATTTTCAATCCAGAAACCGGAGGCGCCCCGCGAGTAGTCACCGGTGACCATGTTGATACCGAAGCCGATTAGATCGGTGACGTAGAGACCGTGCTTCACCGATCCCACGATCTGCTCAGGCATCGCCGTTCCGGGCACCAAGTAGAAATTCGTCGGACCGACGGAAGGGCTTTCGCCGACGCTTCGAGACGCATTTCCCGTCGATGCGAGGCTGAGTTTCTTCGCGGAGTAGGTATCCAAAAGATAGCTTGACAGCACCCCCCGATCTACGACGACATTTTTTCTTGTCGGCAGCCCCTCACCATCGAAGGGACGGGATCCCAGCCCGCCGAGCATGCGTCCATCATCGTAAATCGTGACGGAATCAGGAGCGAGACGTTGGCCTAACTGTCCGGTGAGAAAGGAGGCGCCTTTATAGAGAGCGTACCCGGAGACTGCCCCACAGAGGTTGCCGAGCAGACTGCCGGCCACTTCAGGATCGAATACCACCGGTGCGGTACAGGTCGCTACCTTGCGAGCTCCCAATCGACGAATCGTGCGACGCGCGGCTTCTTCACCGATCCGTTCCGGCTGGTCCAATTTCGCAAACTTTCGCTGCACGCCGTACCACGAATCACGCTGCATGGCGCCGGTGTCGGGATCCGACGCAATCGGCGACACGGCGAGTGAAAAGCTGCTGCTTGAGTACTGTCCGAGAAATCCATGACTTGTGCCGAGAATCATGCGGCCCGAGGAGGAATCGAAGTCGGCGCCCTCTGAATTCGTAATACGCGGATCAACCTTCAACGCCGACCTTTCTCCACGCCGTGCCAAGTCGATTTGTTGCTCCGTCTGCAATGTGGTGGGATCATAGACGTCAAGATCCGGGTAGTCGCTTGTCATTTGTACTGGATCAGGCAACCCGGAAACGGGATCCTCCACGACTGCCTGCGCCAGCGTACAGGTGTCGGCAACGAATTGTTCCAGCGCCGACTTGGAAAAATCGGAAGTCGAGGCACTCGCCGATCGTTTGCCAAAGAACACCCGCAACCCTAACCGCTTTTCGCGCGCTTTGGTGAGTCGATCGACGGCATCCATGCGGACCTGGACCGATAATGTTTCCCCGTTGGCCACAATCACGTCGGCTTCACTCGCTCCGCGTTGCTTCGCACGGGCCAGCACTTCTTGCGCCAGATCCGCATATGAGTCGTATGTCGAAACAAGAGTGGTCATGCCTGCGTCCCACCTACGGTGATTTCGTCGATCCGAATTGTAGGGAGTCCGACTCCAACTGGGACCGATTGTCCTTCTTTACCGCACGTCCCAATACCTTCGTCCAGCTTGAGATCATGGCCGACCATCGACACCTTGGTCAGAATCTCCGGCCCGCTTCCGATCAACGTCGCCCCTTTCACCGGCCTCGTCACCTGGCCGTCCTCGATCAGATAGGCCTCGCTGGCTGAGAAGACAAATTTCCCGTTTGTGATATCCACTTGACCGCCACCGAATGTCACCGCGTAGAGACCGCGTTTGACCGACCTGATGATATCCGCCGGATCGGACTCTCCTGCCAACATGAACGTATTGGTCATCCGCGGAAGGACGACGCTTTGATAACTTTCACGCCGTCCATTGCCGGTTAGCGGAATCCCCAATAACCGCGCATTCATCTTGTCGGTAATGTATCCGCGCAGAATTCCGCGCTCGATCAACACGGTTCGGCTCGTCGGAGTGCCTTCGTCATCCATATTCAACGATCCGCGACGATATGGCAGCGTACCGTCGTCCACAACCGTACAGACATCGGACGCCACCCTCTTGCCGACCAGATTGGAGAAGGCTGATGTCTTCTTTCGATTGAAATCCGCCTCGAGACCATGTCCGATCGCTTCGTGAAGCAGGATGCCCGGCCATCCGCCGCTCAATACAACCGGCATGACCCCCGCCGGAGCGTCGACGGCACTGAGATTCAAAATGGCCTCTCGCGCGGCTTGTCTTGCATAGTTGAGGTATCGATCAGTCTCCAGAAAGTATTGCAACCCGACCCGGCCTCCACCGCCGTACGTCCCGACCTGTCGGTTTCCGTTGTCATCGGCAATACAGGTCACTTGCAATCTCGAGAGGGGTTGGACATCGCTGACCATCTTTCCATCGGACGTCGCCACCACGACAATCTTGTATTCGGTATTGAACGACGCCATCACGTTCTTGATTCGCGAGTCGTACCGTCTGGCTTCGGCGTCGATCGCATTCAACAAGGTGACCCGATCCGTAGTCGCTACCTCGATCTGCACCCGTTCATGGGGATAGAGGTTATGGGCCGGGGCGGACCGATGCGTGACGGCCACCGGTGTTTCTCCGCTGGGAGAACTTGCGATGTACCGGGCGGCATCAGCGGCAATCTCCAAAGCTTTCTTGGTCAGCTCATCCGAATAGGCAAAACCGGTTTTTTCGCCGGAAATGGCACGGATGCCGACCCCTTGGCCGATATTCTTGGCCGCGCGCTTGACGATCCCCTCCTCCATCGACACGGAATCGCTTTGACAGTATTCGAAATAGAGGTCGGCATAATCCACATCGCGCACCTTGACCCGACCGAGCGCATGGGCCACTTCTCCCTCGGAAATTCCAAAGCGGCTGAGCGTTCCTGCTTCTTGTGGTGACATAGGTACCCTTTTACCTAGGATGATCGGCCAGAAGTCGGAGTATAACGCATTCATTTCTTACGGCGCAATGCGCCGCGCGCTCAACCTCTGGCAATTCAAAGGGAAATACGGGAAAAGCGTTTGACTTTTCCTCACCTCGCCGGTAGACTGGCCTCGCCTACCGGAGATATCTGCGAAAGGGTAGCGATTCCTGTCCATGACGCATTCTCGATCGAGCGAAGCTGAGCATACCTCAGATTCGGATCTGCTTTCCAAACTTGACCCGGACCTTCTCCCCAAGCATTTGGCCGTCATCATGGACGGGAACGGGCGCTGGGCAGAACAGCAGGGACTCCCCCGCATCGCGGGACATCAGGAAGGCATTAAGTCCGTCCGCGATTTGATCGGACTCTCGCTCGAGCTTGGTATCAAGGTGCTCACTATCTATGCTTTCTCGCAAGAGAATTGGAAACGGCCGGCGCCGGAAATTCGTGCCTTAATGGGCCTTCTCGAGCACTATTTGTCGACGGAGCGGTCCAGCCTCGTGGAGCAGGGAGTACGATTTCGAGCGATCGGTCGTGTGGATTCTCTTCCTGCGTCCGCCTTGCGGTGGGTTCGAGCGACGGAACAAGAAACGGCTGGACTCGAAAAGATGACGCTGGCAGTGGCGTTGAGCTACGGTGGTCGGACCGAACTCGTGGATGCCGCTCGTCATCTGGCTCAACGAGTCAAGGATGGGTCTCTCGAGCCGGATCGAATCGATGAAACATTGCTCCAGCAGGCTCTGTATACACACGACCTTCCCGATCCCGACTTGCTCATTCGAACAAGCGGAGAAACACGCATCAGTAATTTTTTGCTCTGGCAGCTGGCTTATACGGAGCTGTATTTCACTCCTACCCTCTGGCCAAATTTTCGCCGGCGCGAGGCGCTGGTCGCCTTGCTCGAATATCAGCGGCGCGAGCGGAGATTCGGCCGAGTCTTAAGTGCCGTGTCGTCATAAGCGCACATCGTGAAATCTGGAGACCTCGGGTGCCACCTTGCAGACACACACCCCGGCCGAACAACATCAGGCCGTCAGGAGACCATGCGTCGCATTCTGGCGACTGTGCTGTTTGTGCCGATATTCTACCTCTTCATGCGTTATCTTCCGCCTGTTGCTTTCTTTGGATTGGTCACTGTGGCAGGACTGCTGGCAGTCGGAGAATTCTACCGACTCTTCTCGTCGGACGGTTCATGGCCGCTTGGCATGGCGATCGGATGCACGGCCACCGCTTCGCTTCTCTGCAGCGCCCAGTGGCCCACCCTGGTTTCCGATCGCGCCGTGCTGCTCCTGACCGTGCTCATCGCTGCCACTCTCCCGCTCGCATCGCATCTCGATCTCCGTCGTGCCCTGACGCAAAGCGCCATACTGGTGACCGGAGTGCTGTATGTGGGACTCACATTGAGCTGCCTGCTCTTCACGCGTGCTCTTCCAGAAGGTGAGTTCTTGATATTTTTTGTTGTGTTGATCACATGGGCAGGAGATACAGGGGCCTATCTGGCAGGCAAGCTGTTCGGACGCCATCCACTTGCTCCGGTTATCAGCCCCAAGAAAACGATTGAAGGTCTGGCGGGCGGATTGCTTCTGGCGCTTGGGCTGGCTCTGGTGTCACGATTTTGGTTTTTGCCGTTCTTTTCGATCACTGACTGCGTCATCCTGGGTCTTTTACTCACCGTCGCCGGAGTGTTGGGTGATCTCGCGGAATCCGCCATGAAACGGAGTGTGGCGGCCAAAGATTCAGGCGCCTTGATCCCGGGACACGGCGGCATGCTTGACCGTCTCGACAGTCTCTTGTTCACCGCTCCCTGCTTCTACTACTATGTGAGCCTGGTCAAGGGCGCATGACGCACCCACCTACGGGCTACGAGGACTGACATGAAGAACATTGTGATTCTGGGGTCCACGGGTTCGATCGGAACAAATACCCTTGATATCGTCGATCGCTTTCCCGACGAGTTTCGCGTCGTCGGCCTGACCGCCGGTTCGAACGACGAGAAACTCGAGGAACAGGTGTTGAAATATCGACCTCGCATGGTGGCCCTGGCACACGACCAGGCTGCGGCAACTCTGCGACAACGGGTAAGCGGAACCGATGTAGATGTTGAGGTGCTAGGTGGCCTGGACGGAGTTACCCGCGTCGCGCAGGCGTCTGAGGCAGAACTGGTGATCTCATCGATTGTGGGCGCCGCAGGCTTGGTCCCGACATTAGCCGCCATTACATCCGGAAAACATATCGCGTTGGCCAACAAGGAACCGATGGTCATGGCGGGAAAACTGATGCAGGCCGAAGCCCGCAAACACGGGGTCCGCATTTTTCCGGTTGATAGCGAACATAGCGCGATCTTTCAATCGATGGAAGGGCACCGCCGCCAGGACATCCATCGCGTCATTCTGACGGCCTCGGGCGGGCCACTCTGGGAATTCTCGCGCACCCAACTTGCCGATGTGACCCCCGAACGCGCCCTACAACATCCAAATTGGAAAATGGGCGAGAAGATCACCATTGACTCCGCAACGCTGATGAACAAGGGATTGGAAATCATCGAGGCCCGCTGGCTGTTTGATATTCCGGAAACCCAGATCGAGGTCCTGATCCACCGCGAAAGCATCATTCACTCTCTGGTAGAATACACTGATCGATCCGTGATCGCCCAACTCGGACTTCCCGACATGCGCACGCCGATTTCATATGCCATGCGATACCCTGAACGAATGCCTCTGGCTCTGCCCTCGCTCGACCTGGCTGAAATTGGCCGGCTAACCTTCTTCAAGCCCGATTATGACCGCTTCCCCTGCCTGCGTCTCGGCTACGAGGCGCTCCGCATTGGAGGAACCATGCCGGCCACCATGAACGCCGCCAATGAAATCGCCGTTGAAGCCTTCCTCCATGGTGGCATCCGATTTGTTGATATTCCTGACATCATCCAATCCACCATGGAGGCGCATACGCCCCGTGAGTTCGACAGCCTCTGGCTGGCAATGGAGGCAGACCGATCTGCCCGTGAGAAGGCCGAATCACTCGTTCACGCTCTCGCACGTTAATTACTTATAAGGAGTACATCCCGTGTTGAATGCCTTCACCTGGTCCCCTGATACAGTCTGGGTCCTGATGCAGAAAGCCTGGTGGTTTCTGGTTGTACTGGGCGTACTCGTCGCCTTCCACGAACTGGGCCATTTCCTGGCGGCCCGATGGGTGGGTGTCAAGGTACTCAAGTTTTCCCTAGGGTTCGGGCCAAAACTCTTCGGGCGCCAGGTAGGAGAAACCGAATATCTGTTGTCGGCCGTTCCGTTAGGCGGCTATGTGAAACTGTTCGGAGAAGATGAGCAAGAGGCATCAACTTCAGAAGAGCAGCGTCGTTCATTTGCGCATCAATCGCTCTGGGGAAAAACACTCATCGTGGCTGCCGGTCCCGGATTCAATTTTATCCTGGCATATGTGATTTTTACCGCCTGGTTGGCGACCGGCGCACCGCTGTTTGTTCCTACGTTCCGCGATCTCAGCCCGGACATCGAGGCACTGATGCCGAACTCTCCGGCTGAAATGGCCGGACTCAAAGTGGGCGATCGAATTTTTCGGGTGAACGATAAGGATATTTCCACGAGGACTGAACTGCTCGATGCCGTGGAAAAGAGCCGGGGCAAGCAACTCACCTTGGATCTGAAACGCAACGGGCAGAACAAGACGGTGCTGGTCATGCCTGCGCCTCTGCCCGGCCAGGACCCGCAGACCAAGGAAGTTGCCTACTATCTCGGAGTCGAGGAACCACCCCCCGTCGTGACCGCCATCATGCATGGATCGCCCGCTGCTGCGGGAGGCATTCAGGAAGGCGATCGTGTCATCTCTATTGAAGGGAAACCCATTCAGACCTGGTCTCAGATGACGACCATCGTCAAGGAGAGCGCGAATCAACCCCTCCAAGTCACAGTAACCCGTGACGGCTCACCTGTGACACTCACCGTAACCCCGCTGGTAGAACACACAGTTGTGAACGGCAAACCCGTCGACGTCGGAAAAATTGGAATTTCCGGACCCGGACGATCGCTCATTAAATCATCCACGCCCCTCCTGTCTCTCTACCATGGTCTTGAGGCCACGTGGGGATGGACGGAACTGACAGCCGTGGGCATCTACAAAATGATTGTCGGTGATATTTCCAGCAAAAACATCGGCGGTCCCTTGACCATAGCCAATATATCGGGGGAAGCGGCCTCTCAGGGAGTCTCCAGTGTCGTGTTCCTGATCGCCATTCTGAGCATCAATCTTGGTGTCCTGAATCTCCTTCCCATTCCCATCCTAGACGGCGGCCATCTCTTCTTCTTCTTGATCGAAGCGATCCTGCGCAAGCCACTCGGTGAACGTCAGCGGGAACTGGCGCAGCAGGTGGGACTGGTTCTGCTGGTGGGCATTATGATTTTTGCGTTCTGGAACGATCTGGAACGACTGCTTTCGCGTTAGTCTCCAATGCGAACGTCCCAAGTCCTTATTCCCACCTTACGGGAAGATCCGGGAGAAGCCGAAACCGTCAGTCATCGGCTGATGCTGCGAGCCGGGATGATCCGAAAGGTCGCCGCCGGAATTTATACGTATTTGCCGCTCGGTCTTCGGGTCATTCGCAAGATCGAGCACATCGTGAGGGAGGAGATGAACCGGGCAGGGGGGCAGGAATTGCTCATGCCCATCGCCTCACCGGCGGAGTTGTGGCGGGAGACGGGCCGGTGGGACTTTTATGGGAAGGAATTGCTCCGGTTCAAGGACCGTCATGACCGCGATTTCTGCCTGGGTCCCACCCACGAAGAGATGATCACGGATCTCTTTCGCCGCGAAGTACGCTCCTACCGACAACTTCCTGTGAACTTTTATCAAATTCAAACGAAGTTTCGTGATGAGATACGTCCGCGGTTCGGCCTGATGCGTGGCCGCGAGTTCATCATGAAAGACGCGTATAGTTTTGATAAAGACGAGTCCGACGCCAAGATCAGCTATCAAAAAATATATGACGCCTACAATCGCATTTTCACGCGATGTGGCCTGACCTTTCGTCCGGTAGAAGGTGATACGGGGCTCATTGGTGGAAGCTCGTCCCATGAGTTCATGGTCCTCGCCGACACCGGTGAAGAGACCATCGTCTTTAGCGATACAGGCGGCTATGCGGCGAACGTGGAACGGGCTGAGGTGGCTGAATCGCCGGGTGGGAATGGACATGTTCTGCGGCCTCTCACCGCGGTCAGCACCCCGCAACGACGGACTGTCGAAGAAGTGACCGGATTTTTGAAGATTGCCGCGCAACAACTGGTCAAAACTCTCCTGTACATGGCAGAAAAGGATCCGGTCGCCATTCTCGTCCGTGGTGACCATGCTGTGAACGAAATCAAGGTGAAACGCCTCCTCGGCGTCAGCGAACTCGAATTGGCATCCCCAGAAAAGGTTCAGGATCTTACCGGCGCCACGGTAGGATACGCAGGTCCCATCGGTCTCAAGGGTGTTCGCATCCTTGCGGACCAAGCAATCAAGCACCTGCGCAATTTTGTCATCGGGGCGAACAAGACCGATACACATTTTGTCGACGCGAATGTGGGACGCGACTTTGCGGTCGATCAGTTCGGCGACTTGCGCAACGCGCAGGCCGGTGACCTGTCGCCTCGCGGCGATGGAACCCTGAAAACGGCTAAAGGAATCGAAGTCGGGCATGTGTTCATGTTGGGTACAAAATACAGCGAAGCGATGTCGGCCAAATTTCTCGACGCTGAGGGACAAGAGCGGTTCGCCGTCATGGGCTGTTACGGCATCGGAGTCAGTCGAACCGCCGCTGCCGCAATCGAACAGAATCATGATGCCAAGGGGATCATCTGGCCCATTCCCATCGCGCCGTTTCTGATTCATCTTCTTCCGATCAGTCAATCGAAACCAGTCATGGACCTGGCCCAACAGCTCTACAGCTCGCTGACGGACGCGGGTGTCGACGTCTTGTGGGACGACCGCGATGAACGCGCCGGCGTCAAGTTCAACGACGCCGACCTGATCGGAACTCCGTTTCATCTGGTGCTTGGGGAGAAAGGGCTCTCCCAAGGAGTCGTTGAAATCAAGAGCAGAAGGACGGGTCAGACTACCCGCGTGCCTCCCGAGGCGGTGTTATCTACGATTCGTGGTTTCCTCACCCCTCCCGCTTAACGCCGCGTACCTTTACGGATTCAAGAGAGAGCGGCATCATCTGCGTCATTGGCCTTTCCTCGTTCGAACCCGTGCTACCCGCAAGCCACGCACAACGTGGCGAGAAATTGCCTTTTCCTTGCCTTGCCCTGGGCTTTGGTTAGACTGAGTCCCTAAGCCTTGCCACACGAACTTCGCCCGTTCATCGTGTGTCCAATGCCCAGCACTGTTACACAGCCTGGCTAACTCGCTCCGAGGAATTCTTCATGCTCTCAAAACCAGTCATTCATAATCTACCTGATTCGCATCAGAAGGCTGAATTCGCCGAACACGTCAAACGAATCAAGAATCAAATCCAGGCAGCCAGTGATATCGATCAGATCCTCCTCGACCTCCACCGCGACATCCTCAGCCTGTTCGATGCCGAAGACCTGACGTTGTTTGCGGTCGATACGGAAAAGAAAGAAATTTTCTCCAAGGTCCCTCATATGGACACGATCCAGGAAGTCCGCATTCCCATCACTGAACAAACTCTCGCCGGTTTTTGCGCCAAATATCTACGACCCGTCAACATCGCCGACGCCTATAGTCAGGTGGAACTCAGCGCTGTCCACCCATCTCTCCTTCACGACTCCAGCTATGACAAGAAAACCGGCTTCAAGACGAAGCAAGTCCTCACCTACCCGATCGTTGCCGACAACAAATACCTCATGGGTGTGATTCAACTCCTCAACAAGAAAAGCGGTGACCGTTTTACACGGAAGGATGAGGAATCCGTCGCGGAGATTGCCAAGGCGCTGGGAACCGCTTTCCACAATCTTCGCAAAACCTCGAAGAAGACTCCGTCAAAGTTTGATTACCTCGTCTCCAATCAAAAACTTTCTCAGTCCGATCTCGATGCCGCCATTGCCGAATCCAAAAGAGGCACAATGGATCTCGAAAGCATCCTGATAGAGAAGTACAAGGTCCTCAAATCCGATCTGGGTAAGTCTCTGGCCCAGTATCACAAGTGTCCCTATATAGAATATAGCGAACGGACGATTGCCGACGTCGAGTTATTGAAGAATCTCAACATTGATTATCTCAAGAAGAATCATTGGATGCCGCTGAAGCGCGACCGTTCTGCGATCGAGGTGTTGACCGATGATCCCGGGGACCTCGACCGCGTTCAGGACATCAAACGCACCTTCCCCGGATTGAACATCCGGTTTGCCGTCAGTCTGCGCAAAGACATCTCTCAGTTCCTCTCTGTCTCTACCAGCACAGCGGATGCCCCGAGCAAGCTGAACGAGAATGTATCGGATATTCTTGGCGAGCTTGTAAACGAATCCCAATTGGAGGCGCAAGAGGATGCCTCCTCCGCCGGCCTCGACGAGAATGACAATGCCATTGTGCGCCTGGCCAATCAAATCATCGCCGACGCCTTCCGGCAGGGCACTTCAGATATTCACATCGAGCCGTACGGCGAAAAACGCGACACGTTGGTACGCTTTCGTGTAGACGGCAATTGTTTCGAATATATGAAGATTCCCCCTAGTTATCGACGGGCCATCGTCTCGCGCTTGAAAATCATGGCAAGTCTTGACATCGCGGAGCGACGAAAACCTCAGGACGGCAAGATCAAATTCAAGATCGGTGAAAACCGGGACATCGAGCTTCGCGTCGCGACCATCCCGACCGCCGGATACAACGAAGATGTGGTGATGCGTATTCTGGCCGCCAGCGAACCGCTGCCGCTCGAAAAGATGGAGTTTTCCGATCGAAATTTGCAGGAACTCAAAAATATCGCCGACAAGCCGTACGGTATTATCCTGTGTGTTGGACCCACCGGTTCAGGAAAGACCACCACCTTGCATTCCGTTCTGGGCAGTATCAACTCTCCGGATATCAAGATTTGGACCGCAGAAGATCCAGTTGAAATTACGCAATACGGCCTGCGTCAAGTCCAAGTCCATGCCAAGATCGGCTTTACGTTCGCCGCAGCCATGCGCGCCTTCTTGCGTGCGGACCCGGACGTCATCATGGTCGGGGAAATGCGGGATAAGGAAACGGCTGACACCGGCATTGAGGCCTCACTCACGGGTCATCTGGTCATGAGCACCCTCCATACCAATAGCGCCGTGGAAACCGTCACTCGACTGCTCGATATGGGCTGCGACTCCTTCAGTTTTGCTGATGCCATGCTCGGTGTCCTCGCTCAACGCCTGGCACGACGGATTTGCAAAGATTGCCGAGAAGCCTATCCGGCGACCGAGGAAGAATTCGAGGAACTCCGTCGAGGGTACGGACAGGAATACTGGGATAAGCTGGGGCTGAAATATGACAGTTCGTTTAGGCTTTACCGGGGAAAAGGGTGCGACACTTGCAATCGAACGGGATTGAAAGGGAGAGTCGCGCTCCATGAGTTGCTGCTCGGCACCGATCAGATGAAACGGCTTATTCAGAGCAAGGCTAAGACCGAGGAGATGCTTCACATGGCGCTGACGGAAGGAATGACCACCCTGCTACAGGACGGCATTAACAAAGTGCTGCAGGGGCAAACCACGTACAAGGAAGTAAAGGCCGTCGCAATCAAATAGCGTTAGCAATCACACGCGGCACTGCTTGGACTCCCGCGCGATCCGGTCTGGTCGCACTTCATCCCCCGATCGACACAGCTTTGAGGCTTCTCGATTCTTCCTCATACCATTGCATTTCCTCCAGTCTGCCCAAATCCCTCGACACCTCAAGGCTGTAGATATTTTCTTGCATGGCGGATGGTCTCTTGCGCCCGATAGATCCGATAGTTTTATCGGCTTTCTCGACTTCGACGAGTCCCCGCAGATCATCGAAGCTCCTATCCACTGCTTCGCATTTGCAAGGAGTGGGTCGCGAAGACATCATCGCCCTAATTGGGTTAGGATTTTCTTCGAGTCATCGGGCTCGGCCCGTCATTATCCACGAAGCGGCCGAATAAAAACGTATTAAGCAGGGAGAGGGCCGTCCAGGTGGCCAGCGGCCACGGGCGCAAATTGTAGAGAACTGTCAGACCAAAGCAACGAGGGGATTGTCGCCATGAGGATGGACGGAGGGTCAGGAAAAGATGGATGCGGCGGAAGTTACACCCGCTGTGTTGCGGCCGAAACCCGCGCTTCTAAGACGCACGACGGTGTGTCGAGGCCATGTTGATGAGATCCCTCAACACGGTCTCATCGGCAGGCCAGAGTGAGATGAATTCCAATCCGAAGGCATGTCCCTTTGTCCATCGGACGGTGGCCATTTCGATACACACCGGCACATCGCGGTGAGAAATGTGCACGCGCACGGACATATGGTCCCCCTTCTCGACCGACTCGTCGCTGTGCACTTGACAGCCTTTCAGCGAGAGATTGGCAAGGGTCCCGCTCCCAACCCGATCGCTTGAGCCGGAGTTCGACGCGTCGACGAGCGAAAAGGCCAGCGGAACCCTTGCATGAAGCGGAACCCGCGGATGGCGACGCAATTCTGTTGTCACTGTGTCCTCCTCATGACGCTACGACAACATACCCCGTTTTCTCATCATGAACTGTTGAATCCGGTGTAGCTGTGGTGGCCGAATGGACAGGAATTCCAGTCCAAATTCGCAATCCCGCACCCATCGGATGATGGCATCATCTACTCGAACCGGCCACGAGTGCCCATCGGGCAAGAAGAGGGACAATTTGAGTCGCTTGTCTTGCACCAGAGGTTCCATGGACCTTGCCATGCATCCGGAAAAGGACAAATCTACCACTTGCGCCTCTCCCTCGAAATCATCGTCACCGAAAAAGAACAGCCGGCAGGCTAGGTCCATACGCCTGGCTTTGCGGCATTCTTTCGCAGAAGGCACGGGGTGGCCTTTCATATAAGACCACTGGAGTCAGGTGAGTGTATCGGCGGAAGCGGCCACCATCGTCCGGTTTGGTGCTGCCATGACGGCTAACACATTCATTTAGGTATTATACACAGGTCCATTTGATTCACAAAGCGAGCGATGAATTTGACCTCAGTCACCGTTGGCGATCTCTGGGCACTCATGGTTCGATTCAAACCGGAACCTGCAAGGCCCTACGAGGACTGAGAATCTACGGAGACGAGAAAGTCCCGAATTCTTAGCGCCTCGGAAGCTCCGATAGAAATAAATTCTAATCCGAAAGCATGTCCCTTTGCCCACCGCACTATTGCCAGATCGACCGTCGTCGGACACTTTTGATCGGGAAACAGAATGATGAGCGACATGGCCTCCCCGACGCGCACGGCGGCCTCGCTTTCCACCTTGCATCCTTTATTCGAGAGATTGACGACAGTGCCTTCCCCTTCCGCGTCTCCTGTGAATGAAATCGACAGGGCGAACTGTGAGAAGGACAACAGGCACGGACCTGGCACGGACTGTCGTTGATGTTGGCGAAGCTCGATCCGGTTGCCGATCGATGGTTCCATAGCGCACCTGGTTCACGACATCCAGCTGAGGTGACGTCGCACGGTCACTGCAATTCTCGGAATGTAGTCTACCGCAAAGACGGGCTATCGCCGATCAAATTTGCATCTTCGACAGGAAGGCGCCCCAAACGGATCGTCGGAACAGGCTGAAATGATTCAGGGAGCCGTTTCTTTTATGAAACGGTGGAGAGCAGCATCCCGTACGGAATTTTCCTTGTACGGATCAATCGGTCACTTCGACTTTTTTGCCCGCGCTTTTCGCCCGATTCAAGCATTCGATTTCTGTCATCGCACATCGAATCGTGTCCAGTTCCTGCTCGTCCACAATTTCAACCTTCTTACTGGCCTGCTTCGCTCGCTTCAGACAGTCAGTATCGGTCACCAGGCACTTGACCGTATCCTCTCGCGCAGGTGATCCGGTCAATACGACAGTTTTCCCTTCATCTTTTGCTCGCTTGAGACATTCGCGGTCGGTGGCGATACACTGAATCGTCTCCTCGGTCTTATTCATCGCCTTATCGATACCTTGATTGATCCGCTGATTCACGCGATTCTCAGCCTGACGCTTCGCGCTCTCAGCCGTTCGGTCGAACAACTGATCCCAGAATCCGTCCGCCCATACAGTGCCGTGGCAGAGCAAGACGCACGAGCACGCAGTCCAAACAATGAGCCGACGCATCGGAGCCCTCCTTTGAAGACAAGAAATTGTTGCGTGATGATCGAGACGACAGGAGTATGAGGGCTGCCCGGCCGCCCGTCAACAGGCTTCATTTTCCGAGCGCATCAACGGGGAACCGGAACACGGACATGTGGTGCTTGTTGTCAGCTAGCGATCATGCATGTCGGGTGAGACCCCGGGCTAGTCTCTGTCTCGGCCTCTGCCTCTCCTTCTCCCTGGTCTATCCAATGCGTCCGTGAGAGCTTCTCGTAAAAGAGACAGACTGTTATTGCCGCCGGCCTGACTCGGCACAAATGTGTTGGTGCTCGGAATCGGCGCCGGGGCCGTAAGTGGAATTGAAACCGATCCGGACCCCACGCCTGTGGTCGGAGTCACTGAAACGCTTGTGGTCACGGGGACCGCGGCCGTAGTCAGACTTCCATTTGAAGCCTGGAGCGGTGTCACCAGAATCCCCAAACTCGTCGACAGAATCGCGCCTTTCAACCGGCTGTCCGAGCTCTGGGCATTCTTTACGTCCTCAGCATTCTTCCGAAGACCTTGCTCCAGTTCAAGCGCATGCTCGACGTGAATCCCCGCGATGCGTTGAACAGTCAGCTGAGGGACTTCCTGATGGACCGCAATAGCTGCGAGCCTTTGCCGATGTTCGCCATTGTATTGACGGGGGATATCGGATCCCGCGGCAAAAATCCGAGTTTCATGCCCGGCCTTCAGCAACACAGGTTTCGTGCCGGTGGATACGGGCTCCACACTGGCTTGCCCTTCCACAATCCGGATCACATCCCCTCTTCCTGCCTCTCGGACACCCTCCTCTGTTCGTCCAAATGTCGTCAGACGCCGGTCATTCGTCTGAATCTCTGATCCCACCAGAGCCTCGAGAATTCCTCCTCGCATCACGGTGCGAGCTTCGGGTGTCAGGACCGTGAGGGTATCCGTGGGATGACCTTCATTATAGGAATATGCGATTCGTACGTTCCCTTCCAGGATCTGTACCGGTGTCTGGCCCCCTTTGCCATCAAGCAGGCGGACCACGGTCTGGTCCCCAAGAGAGAATAACGCCCGTCTGTTCCAGAGCACCTCTATCATGCTTCCCGCGCCGACCCGCAGTTCGTCGCCAGGCCTGACCACGTCGCCGGCTCGAAGGTCGCGCAGCTGATTGGACCCGACAGTTGAAGCCACCGCACGCCCATCCATTCCGGTCACCAGACCGGACGGTGCTCGATCCTCAATCCGTACAACGCCGGACGGCGATTCTGCTGATGCACACGTCACATGCCCCTGCAAGAACAGCAACGTGAATGTGAATATGATTGCGGCATACATATCGACCTCCAAAGTCACGGCAGTATTTGGGAACGATCGGCTGAAATCGGCTTTCCGCTTTGGCTCACAGCCGAGGGGGCATATGATAAACACGCTGTGATCTCTATTCAAGCTCTCAATCAGTCGTCACAGCAGAGGTACGATATTGAAACGACCGCGCGTCCTGAACAGCGGAACCGGGATCGGCTTTCCTCTGAAATCTTTCACAATTCTTCGACCAGCAGCCACCATATTTCTCATGGTGAGTCTCTGCGTGATCTCGATCGCACCGGTCGCTGCCCAGCAGGCGGATGCCGACGTGCTGACGGCAGAAGCAGCCTTGGCTTACGACGGGCAACGGTACGCAGACGCCCTGAAATTGATTCAGAAAGCCCTAGGTTTTGATCCACAAAACCACCGCGCACTGTACTATCTGGGACTGATCCAGTTAGCCCGTCAGCAGCCTGACCAAGCCGCCGCTGCATTTGAAACCCTGCGCACGCTTCGCCCCTTTGATCCCGATATCACCTACCAATTGGGCGTGGCCCACTTTGCCGCCCAGAACTATGACAAGGCCGCCCCATATCTGGAAGAGGCGTTTAGGCAGCGCCCCTCTCGGGATAACCTCGGTTACTATGTCGGCTTTGTGCGATATCGTCGGAAGGACTATGACGGAGCCGCCGCCGCATTCTCAGCCAACAACTCGGCCGATCCCACGATGCGGCAACTGGCTCTTTTCTACAAGGGCTTGTCTCTCGGCACGCTGGGGCTATCAGAAGAGGCGCAGGCAGAACTCTCGACGGCGCAGCAAATCCAGCCGATGTCTCCGATCACCGGAGCCTCGGTTCGTATTCAGGAGGCCTTGGCGGCCGGCAGGCGCGCAACGGATAGCAAACGGTTCCAAGCGCAGGTGGGACTCGGGGGATTCTACGACGACAACGTCGCCGTCAATCCGAACCCCAATTCGCAACCCATTGTAGAAACACTTCGGGCCCGGCCGACATCGTCACCGGGTTTCATGGCGACCGTCCGTGCAGATTATGCCTGGTTTAGGAGGGGACCGTTTGAGGCTACTGCGACTTATTCCTTCTATCAAACGGTCAACACCAACAGTGGGGTCAGCGCCTTTAACATTCAAGATCATCTGGGAGGATTGTCCGGCGCCTATCGGGGAGTCGCAGCCAGGTTGCCCTATGAGCTGGGCGCTCAATACACCTATGATTACATGTTGCTCGGTCTCAATGCGTTCTTATCCCGCCACAGTCTGACGGTCCCTGCCTCCCTCGTGCCGCCGAACTTTACCGTTCCCGGCCTCGGAAGCGTCGGAAATCTGACGACGCTATTTTACCGCTATCAGATCAAGACATTCTTTCAAGAACCAGGAGACAACGATGTCAGGTTTGCCGCCGATTCACGGGACGCCTTCAACAACATGATCGGCATCTTACACGTGTTCCGCTTGGCCCAGGACCGCTACCTGTTTCGCCTGGGGTATCAGCGCGACAATGACGCGGCAAGGGGATCGGCCTTCACCTACAAGGGAAACCGAATCCAAATTGGGGGGGATATGGCGATCCCCTGGCAGGACCTCTCCTTCCGAATGCAATATGACATCCACTGGAGGGACTACGCCTACCCCCAAGTCTTGTTCGAAGACGACGAAGGCGAGCTCTCCAGGAGGTTCGACATCGAGCACGATATTTTCGTACAACTCTCCAAAGCTCTTCCGCACAATCTCACCGCCGCCCTGCAATACCAGAGTATCCGCAACACGTCGAATATTCCCGTGTACGATTTCACGAAGAATGTGTTCACCATGCTCTTGACCTGGACCTATTAACCCGCATGCATTCATGAAGGCTTTTTCTGCACCACCCCACATCCGTAAGGAAGCATGACGCTGCCCCGAACATCCCCGGTTGGGACAACGGCAGGTCCAGAGATCTCCGCGGATGCCCTATGATCCAGAGTGGATGCGCAGAGCACACCCGTGGCATTGACTGCCCTGCCGAGCATGTCGATCACTGCCGGCTTACTTCGGATGTTTTTCCGCGATGGAGATATATTTTCGGAGACGCATCTCGGCAATCGGAGAAAGGTTGAGAAATTCCAGTCCGTAAATCTGGTCCTTTCCCCATCGGACGGCAGCCTCTTCAACGGTTGTAGGCGTCACTTGGTTGGGCAACGTCAAGCTCACGGACATATGCTCGCCGGGTTTGATCCCGGTCTCACTCATCACCTTGGCGCCCCCCAGCGAGACGTCGAATACCACCCCGAGTCCTTCATGATCGCCTCGAAACCACCTCGTCAGCCCGCGGCGTGCAAACGAACAGGCGAACGGAGCAGAGATACGCAACCGGGGGTGCTGTCGCAGGTCTATGGTCACATCAGCGGCGCGTGTCATCGTATTCATACGTATCCTCCCTTGATCCTTCACACTGTACACGACCGCCGCCGTTTCGAAAATAAAAATTTCAAGATTGCACGAAGGAGGCTGTGGAATGAGAAGTCGATCCAGGATCCCCATTTCAGAACCGGGTAGATCACAAGACCCGGCCGGAGGACGAAAGAGGCCGGCTCAATGTTGGAGACGACGGCGCTTCTACGTGAGGATGAGTTTTGAATTTTCGATGCTGCCATAGCTATTGTTCCGGATGGAGGTGAACGGCATCCTCGATCAGCCGATTAATGCGAATGCTTTCCCGAACCATATCGGAACCGGGCGGTTGACGACAATCTCGTACC
>JBEVJJ010000162.1:0-5174 GCA_040510255.1 Nitrospiraceae bacterium
CGCAAACGGTGCCCGACTTCATGATCATCGCCCGCACGGAAGCCTTGATTGCCGGCTGGGGTCAGGAAGAGGCCCTGAAACGAGCGGAGGCATACGCGGAAGCGGGAGCGGACGCCGTCTTGATCCACTCCAAATCAAAGACCTTCGACGAACTCAGGAATGTCTACCGACTCTGGTCCGGGCAGGTTCCGCTGGTAGTGGTTCCGACGATCTTTGACCAAACAACTGCGGAGGACATGCAGCAGGCGGGTGCGAAGATCATCATCTACGCCAATCAACCGGTCCGGGCCGCCATTCGGGCCATGAAAGAGACACTGGCCCTCATACGAAAAGACACCCGGCCTGGCGCAGCCAATGATCGCATCGTCACCTTGCCTGAAGTGTATGACATCGTAGGCGTGCCGCAAATGGAGCAGGATGAGAAAGCATTTCTTCCGGTCGGCGGCGAAAAAATCACGGCCATCATTCCGGCGGCAGGGTTTGAAAAGCAATTACTTCCTCTGATCGAGGACAAACCCAAGTGTCTGCTGGATATCAAAGGCAAAACCATCCTCGAGCGAGCCGTGGGGGCCCTCAATGAGGCCAATATTAAGGAAATCGCCGTCGTGCGGGGCTATAAGAAGGAAGCGATCGCGCTGCCCAATATCCGGTATTACGATAATGATCGGTACGAGGAAACCGGAGAGCTGTTCTCCATTTTCTGTGCGGAAAGCGAGTTGAAGGGCCGGACCATCCTGCTCTACGGGGACATCATGTTTGACAGTCCCATATTGGAAAAGCTGTTGAAGAGTCCGGCCGACATCGCCCTCGTCGTGGATTTGGCCTGGAGAGACCAACACCAACGTGGCGGACCTTCCTCTCATCTCAATCCGGATCTCGTGACCTTCGCAGAACCGCCCGGAAACAGTTCCCACTCACGATTCGTCATGGGAGACGAGGAGCACCGGGTCGTGAAAATCGGCCAGCACCTGCCGCTCGACCACGTGCACGGCGAATTTATCGGCATGGCGATGTTTTCCGAGAAAGGCACACAAGCGCTGAAGGACTGCTACCGTAGCTCGCAAGAACGGTATAAGTCTTCGGGGTTTCACGAAGCCAGCAGCGTCGGCAAGGCGTCCTTTACCGACCTGCTCCAAGAATTGATCGACCAAGGACACCGTGTCGACGCGGTGCCTATTTTCAAAGGTTGGATGGAAGTCGATTCGTTCGAGGAGTACCAGAAGGCCTGGGCCAAAATCCGCCAATAATCACAACGTAAAATCACGTAGTCCCTTTCTTCCTTCTTTCACCCCTCCTTCCCCCTCCTTTGTAGGACCCTCATACCCCTCTCCCTGGGAATGGTTGAATCTTCGCCCTGGGGTACTCTTTAGGTGTCGCAATTGGGAGGTCCCGATGAAAAACAGTCTGCTTGAACAGAATCTGGTGGCGCCTCGCACGCATGCTCCGCTTGACCGCCGCTACGCCGAACGAGCACTCATCGAGCATGAAGTCACCTACACTAGCACTGAAGGGGCCAGGTTCACGACCTCCACAGGCTTGCTGAAAGATCTCTCAAAAACAGGCTGCAAAATCGTTGGGACAACGCTTCCGGCCGTTGGGGTCCGTGTCACGATCACCTTGTACTTGAACGACGGACAGGCGCCCTTGTGCCTAACGGATGCTTCCGTCTCGTGGATCAAAGGCAATGTCTTCGCCGTACGATTTCCTAAATTGACGGACGACGAGCGGAAGCGGATTCAAGGGGTCGTCTGGAAACATGTCAGCATGTCCGACGCTAAAAATCACCGTACGGCCTTTCGCATCGTCATCTAAACGGTCGCATTGAGCAGGAGCTGAGTAAGGGAGGACCGGGCATGAGCCAAGCAAGCATCGGCAAGTCCCGCCGGACCGACAAGCCATCTGACGACAACCGCCGGGGGACCGAGCGAGTCCCCGCTCAGTTCAGCTTGATGTACTCGGGCATGAGTGACGGTCGCATGCTGATCGGTAACGGCGTCGTGAGCAACGTCTCAAAATCCGGCATTGGGATCCTGGGCAACCAGCTGGTCAAACACGGAATGGATCTGTCCCTTTTTATCGACCTCCCAGGCATCGAGGAGCCGATTTGCATCGCGGAATGCCGAGTCTCCTGGGTGTCGGGACGGCGATTCGGAGTCGAAATGATTGCGCCAAAATTGGAAGTGCAGAATGAGCTGCGGTTTTACGTCTGGAATCATCTGTATCGACAGGATGGCAAAAAACAATAACACGGTGATGCAATGAAACAGGCAAGACCTCGAGCCCTCCGATCCCAACACCGTACTCAACCAGTCTGCGATCGTCGGACGGACCAGCGAGTCCACATCGATTTCCGGCTCATGTATTCGGCACAGGACGACCGAGAAGAATTGATCATGGGCGACGGCAGTGTGGTCGATCTTTCCAACAAGGGACTACGCGTCCGTGTCAACATGGCCGTAAAGTCCGGTCTCGAAATGACGTTGTTTCTCTATCTTCCCGACGGGCGTGATCCCCTCTTTGTCCTTAGTGCCAAGGTGGCATGGTCGAGGGGTCACGAGTTCGGCGTAGAGATCCTGAAGATGAACGTGCGCGAGCGCAATCGATTACGCTACTTCCTCTCTTCGAATCTGCAGCTCTAGGTGGGTTCCCCGCTTCGCGTGAAATCCCATTCTCGATTGTCAGCCGTGAGACGTTCGTGCTACGCTCAGCGGTGAGTAATTACTCACTTACTGAACGAATGCCATGGCCAGACAGCCGAGGTCGACAAGTCAGCAACGCCAGGCCGGCCTCATTGCCGCCGCCGCTTCCCTCTTCGCAGCCAAAGGTTTCAACGGGACAACGACCAAGGAGATCGCAAAAGCCGCCGGCGTGAGTGAGGCGCTGGTCTTCAAGCATTTCCCGACCAAGCGTGCGCTCTACGGCGCCATCCTGGCCGAAAAGGTCACCGTCGACGAGTTGCTGGGGGCGGTCGAAGAATCCGCCAGAAAGCGCGATGACCGCCGCGTGTTCACGCTGATCGCCCGCTTCCGCATCAGACCCGGCGTGGACTCCACCTTCCTACGACTGCTCTTATTCAGCGCGCTCGAGGGTCATGAATTGTCGGACATGTTCTTCGGGAAACACCACCGCGTCTTTTACGACCACCTCGCTACCTACATCGAGACCAGAATTGGCGAAGGCGCCTTTCGCGAAATGGATCCGCTGCTCGCCGCCCGAGCATTCATTGGAATGGTCGTCCATCACCGCCTTCTTCACGAGATCTTTGGTGTCCCCATGCATCGCTCCTATGACGAAACAGTCGCTACCTATGTCGATTTGTTCTTGGCCGGCCTCATGACTAGTCCTGGACGGAGACGGGCCTCATGAATCCGGTAAGACAACATCCCATCGTCTCGCTCGGCGTCATTATCTTTTTTGCCGTCACCGCGCTGGTGGTCTTTCGGCTCAGCAGCGGAGCCAAGATCGACCAGAAAAAATCACGAGTCATCACCGTGGGTATCGTCACGCCACTTAAGCGGGACCTGGACATTCGCCTGGCCTACACGGCGGACATCACGCCCAATCAGGTGGTCAACATCTTCTCCCGAGTGGACGGCTACATTGCCAAACTATACGTCGATAAGGGCGATTTGGTGAAGGCCAACCAATTGATCGTGGAAATCGACCACCAGGATTATCTTCATGCGGTCAACCAAGCAAAAGCCAACGTCGCCGCAGCAAAAGCCAAGGTTACTCAGCAGGACGCTTCCGTTCGCAATGCCAAGCTGACGCTCGACCGTATGCAGGCCCTCATCAAGGACCAATTCGTCTCCCAACAGGACTTGGACAATGCCGAAGTGAATTTGGACGCCGCGGTGGCCGCTCTCGAGTCGCTCCGGGCGCAAGTCAAGCAGATAGAAGTCGCGCTCGCTCAGGCCGAGACAAACCTCGCTTACTCCTATATCCGCGCGCCGTTCGCCGGATACGTGGCGGAACGGAACCTAGACTTAGGCGCCTATGTGACGGGAGCGGCCACCGCCAATTCCACGACCTCTCGAGGCATTGTCAGCTTGCACGATGTCGAAACGGTTCGCACGTTGATTGAAGTCGTGGAAAAGGACGTGCCTCTGGTGCAGATCGGGCAAAAAGCGGAGGTCCGCGCGGAAGCTTATCCGGACCGGGTGTTCGAGGGCACGGTCACGCGTGTGGTCCAGGCCTTGAACCGTGCCACCCGCACCATGACGGTCGAAGTGGACCTCCCCAATAAGGCCCGCCTGCTCAAGGGTGGGATGTTCGCCCGTGTCGAAGTCCTGGTGGGGAAACATCACAACGCGCTGCAAATTCCGATTGATGCCGTCAGCCGGTTGGAGGACGCGCAATACGTGTACATCGTCCGTGATGGGAAGGCCGAACGCATCGCGGTGGAAATTGGGGTGCGTGACGAGAACCGCGTCGAGATTACGAAAGGACTGGTCGGCTCCGAACAGGTCATCGTGTCCGGAAAGGACCTCGGTCACGACGGAACGCCGGTGCAAACCGAGTCGCTCAATCCAGTGAAGACTGAGGGATGATGTGGTCATGAACCGTTGACGTATGTGGCTAACCCTCCTCGCGTTACGGAACCGAATCGGCATTCTGATGTTGTCGCTGGCCATGGTTGTGCTCGGCGCGACATCCCTGAATCGTTTGCCCGTCGACCTCTTTCCCAATATCCAGGTACCCGTGGCCTTCGTGGGTGTCATCTACAAAGGCGCTCCTCCTCTCGATATCGAGCAAAGCGTCGTTTACCCCATTGAAAAAGCGGTCAGCTCGGCGTCGAACGTCGAACACGTCGAGTCGTTCGCAAAACAGGGCATCGGAGCGGTCCAGATCTGGTTCAACTGGGGCGCCGACATCAACGTCGGACAGATGGAGGTGATGCAGCGCATCACCCAGATCCTCAACAGCCTGCCGCCCGGCATCCTCCAGCCGTTCATCGTCAAATTCGACGTCTCGAATATTCCGGTCTCGTTCGTGACGGTCTCCAGCGACGATCTCGACGAACGGGCACTCTACGACCTTGCCTTCAATACCATTGCACCGCAGATCGAACAGATTGCCAATGTCGCGGCGGCGACGGTTGAAGGCGGCAAACTCCGCCAGATCAACATTAATTTGGACCCGGCGCTGCTCAATGCACGGGGCTTATCGATCCT
>JBEVJJ010000163.1:0-12989 GCA_040510255.1 Nitrospiraceae bacterium
AGTATTTCTGAACGGTTACCTCTTCTTCGGCGTGTCCTCTTTCGTTCAGTGGCTCCGCTGTGTAGATGACGTGAGGTCGTCCCATCAGCCGTCGCAAAATCATTTCGGCATCATGAAGATCTCGCGTCTTACCAATGACCTCTTCATCGAGCGCAATCACCGTATCGCTGCCAAGTACCATGGCATCTGGCTCCCGCGCTGCGCACGAGGCGGCCTTTTGAAACGCAAACTCTTTTGCTTGTGTATCGGCCGGCTGTCCGGGCGTGAGGCATTCAGCGAACGCTGGGGGGACAACGTCGAACGGGTACCCGAGCAAGGCCAGGAGTTCCTTGCGTCTCGGAGACGTGGACGCCAGGATCAGACGCATGTATCCACAGTCGCATGGCACTCATGCGAAGAGAATGCTTGAACTTCCCGAAACACCGCCTCACCGAACAGATCACAAATGGCACGTTCCACATCTGTCAGGCTGGAGGCTTGAAACATGCGTGCTCGCATCGCAGATGCGCCCGGAAACCCTTTACAATACCACCCCAAATGTTTTCGCATTCTCTGAAACAATGCCCGTCCGCACAACGACTCAAATCGTCGGGCGTGATCGAGCATCAGGCTCAACCGCTGATTGATCGTTCCAGGTTCATCCAGTCCGGTAGAATATGTTGGCTCCCCATGGCCGTTCCAATACGCCGCCCGAGCACGCTCCTTATGTCGAAAGAACCATGGTACCCCCAAGGACGCGCGCCCGATCAACACTCCGTGAACCTGACTCGCTCGAACACGCCGAATGACATCGTTCATGTTCTGGATGTCCCCATTTCCCAGAATCAAGGTTGCCGTGCCGCGCGCGATCTCTACAGCCGACGCGATCGCCATCCAGTCCGCCTCGCCGCGATACATCTGTGTCAGGGTGCGTCCATGGATGGTAATCGCCGCGGGTTCTTCCCTCAGCAAATGCTCGACCCAACGGTTGATGACAATCGCCTCGCATCCGAGACGGGTCTTCACCGAAACGGGAATGGCTTTGCGTGGAACAGGCACTGCTCCTCGTCGTTCCGCGTTCATGCGTCGGATTGCTTCGCACCGGGCGGGTCTCAGTCCGGCTGCCTCGGGCGTCTGTCCCGCCGCCCAATCGCTGATACCATGCCGGGCAGCCTGAACGATCGCGTGTGCGAGATCGGGTGTGTTGATTAAAGCCGCGCCTGATCCCGACGACGCCACATTCCTCGATGGACAACCCATATTGATATCCAATCCGTCAAACCCCAACTCACAGACGACGTGGGCCGCCGTATAAAAGAGTTCCGGATCTTTCCCGTAGATCTGCGCCACGACCGGCCGTTCATCTTCGCCGTATAGCAGGGAAGCCAGCAAAAACTCCGGTCCTCGACAGATGTCGCTCACGTGGGTGAACTCGGTAAACATGACATCCGGAGCGCCTTGCGACGCAACGATGCTCCGAAACACGGCGTCTGTCATGCCATCCATGGGTGCCAGACCCATGATGGGCTGCGGCAATTCGCTCCAAAAATTCATCGGACAATCTCTGTGACATTCATTCGTTGATTGGCCGCATCATAGCCCGCCCGTAATGAATCCGCTTCATCTGAGGCCGTGGAGAAAGCAACGGGCAGCGTCGCTGAGACGAATTCAAGGAAGTATTCGATTTTCAGCAAGAAGAAATCGTAGGGCGTCCGATGGGTACGGGGCCGGTCGAACCAGAATGTCACGAATTCCATTGGATGTATCCCTGCATCATTCAACAATCGATTCGTGTGTGGAAACATGTCGCCCAACTCCCCACCCCAGTGAAGAATCTCGTTCGGCAAGTACACCCGCTGATAATACGTCAATTCTTCAACGTTGATTTCAGTATCCGCCCACTGACACACCATCGACGGTTCAAGTTGCCCTGTCATCACCAAAGCGTATCGTTGATACTCGCGGAACAACCTTGTTTTCTCGTCGTCAGTCACCGGTTTGAGGTGATTCCCGGCCTTCTGTCCCCTCATGGAGCTCACAACATTGTCAGCTGTCGAGAACTGGATGCAACGAGGAAACGACCGGCCAAAGCGGTTGCGGAACAGTCGAAATTCGGAAACAATTTCTGGAATTGGCTTAGTGTCAACCTCGAGCGCCATCCCTTTGAGATTGATCAGACGTTCATTTTTAAGAACCTGTTGCAACATGTCAAACAGCAGAGAAGGTATAGGTTCCCGATGCGCATCGATCCACCACGGAATGCCTGATTGGCCGTCCGCCGGACGCTGAGTGCCTATCTGTGGCGTATGGTTTCCAAGGCCCGCCACATGAATTTCTACCACCCGTTCCAGTGGAAACGCGGCCAAAAACTCATCTGTGAATTGTTCCAACGATCTTCTACGCCACACCGCGGTATACCGGTACACGGTCCAGAGGTGACCAATGTCCAACACCAGTCCACATGCAGCCTCTCGCGTGATCCGTTCATAGAAACTTGGGATCGAGAGCGAGCCATATGCGAAATATGTGAGTGGGGGCATCTCCACCAGAAGTAGCGGGGCGGGGACGTCAAGCGTCCGAAACTCACGGTCGATCAACTGCTGCGCTTCGCGCAGATTTTCGGCGGCCATTCGCGCCCCGAGTTCCGTATACAAAGGAGGGAGATAGGTACCGAACGAGTAGCCGCTCATCTGTTTTGTGGCACACTCGAGGTTCAACCATGCACTATCCAAGGCATGGAGTTGAACAGAAACCTCGGCCAGGGTGTTTCTATGCCTTTGCTCTGCACAGAACTCGGGTTGTGTAATCCACAATCCCTCCCCGTGGTAAGCAAGCCGCCTGTCCGGCAATCGAAATTTGACGCATCTGAGCGCCGTGAGAGGGGCCTGAAAGATTTCAAAGTAATCCACTTCCACCCCGTCATCCGACAGGGTCTCAACAAGGTCGAAAAGATCAGGGGTATAGACATCGACGGAGAGCCCCAAACCATGAATTGGAATGCGTTTGATGCGTTCTTCGAATTCGCTTTGCACATCCACCATCTTGGAATATTTTTGGACATGGATCATAGTGGTGCTCATTGCGTAGTGTATCGGCCTAAGCTATTGTTTGACAAGCGAACACCGAGGAATAGGCCATAATGATCGATCTGGTATACTTCCTTTCGACGTGTTGGTCGCCGCACGAGAATCTCAATAGAACTCGAGGCGGAAACGGTGCTCAGCTATGATGAAGGCTGCCAACATGCTGCGCGGCACAACGTCTAATTTCGGAACTTCGTTGGTAGCCCACATGATGACTCCGGGCGTGGTACAAATTCCCGGCGATGTGTCGGTGAGTGAGGCTGCAATTCTAATGGACCGCGAGCGCATTCCGTGTCTTTTGGTTAAGGATAACGACGCACAATACGGCATCATGACACCCGCGGACGTCGTGAAAAAGGTCATTGCCCAGGGACTGGAACCGCAAGACGTCGAAGTACGTTCGATTATGTCGCAACCGGTCCATTCCATCGAGTATGATCAGGCCACGGACGAGGCCACCAGTCTCATGGCATCGAGCGGTACCTCACTCCTCATTGTCACGAAGCAAAGCCAGCCGGTGGGAATCTTGACGGCACGCGACCTCGTCCTGGCTCCGAAACGTTGCGAAACATCCATCGACGCAACGCTTCGCGTGACGGACGGCGACGGGGAAGGGGCCAAGCATACCGCTATTATCAGACAACTCAGTCCTGTTGGAGCCTTAGTGGAAACAGCAACGCTGTTGCTTCCCGGCACCGGAGTGGTCCTCGCCTTTGCTCTTCCTGGAATCGGGACGACTTTTTTGGTGCGGGGAACCATTCTCAATAGCGGTTACGAACCCCGCCCGTTGATCGGTGAGGATGTCTTGTCCCGTGAGTCCGCCGTCGACATTCAGTTTGGTCCTCTTCCTTCCTCCGATGAATCCCGAATCAGAGCATGGGTACACCAGAATCTGTCCAGATCCACAGACTTTTCTTAGCACGACACTCCCGCGACCTTTTGACCGCTCCACTCTTCGCTGATACAATTCACCGACACTTGCGCACACTTGTAGAGGTCATCCACGATGAAAACCGCATCCACACGAAATCGGCCCGCTCCTTCCAAAGACGAGCTTCTCAACCAAGTGAAGGCACTGTTGGATCGGCCGGAAGACGATGTCCAGGCCGTTCTCATGAAAGAGATGCTCGGTGGTATTCTCCGGCTAACAGACGCGCAACTCGACCTCTTGGATCTCAAAATCGTCAATCGGGCCCTCAAGGAGCTACGACATGCGTTTCAAGTCTTCCAAGGTTATCGCAGTCGACCGAAAATCAGTGTGTTCGGATCGGCACGTACTCCCATGGATGATCCGAATTACCACATGGCGGTAGAGTTTGCCCGCCGGATGGTTCGAGAAGGGTACATGATGATCACCGGTGGGGCAGATGGGATCATGCGCGCCGCCCAGGAAGGCGCCGGACGCGAGCACAGCTTCGGGGTCAATATCATGCTGCCGTTCGAACAGGGCGCCAATGCGGTCATCGCTGATGATCCAAAGCTGATAACGTTCAAGTATTTTTTCACCCGCAAGTTGATGTTTCAGAAGGAGTCTCATGCCATCGCTCTCTTCCCCGGCGGCTTTGGAACCCACGACGAAGGCTTTGAGATCCTCACGCTCGTCCAAACCGGCAAGAGCGATCCCAAACCGATCGTGTGCCTGCAAGCCGAAGGATGTGATTACTGGAACGGTTGGTATTCGTTTGTGACGGATCAATTACTCAAGCGCCGCCTGATCAACGAGGAGGATCTGAGTCTTTTTAAGATCGTCAATGATGTCGAATCAGCAGTGGATGAAATAGGCACATTTTACAGACGCTATCATTCGCTCCGGTTTGTGGGACGCCAGCTCGCCATTCGAATCAAGACGCCGATTTCTGAGGAGGAACTCACTGGCCTTCACACTCACTATGCAGATCTCTTGACAGCAGGTACCTTTGAACAACGCGGTCCGCTTCCCGAAGAACTGGAAGAGCCGGGGTTGAAGGATTACTCTCGGATAGTGTTTTCATTTAATCGACGAAATGCAGGGCGCCTACGCCAGCTGATCGACCATCTAAACGGATTGTAAGAAATAGACCAATCCGTCAGAGGTGGTTCCGCCCGCTCACTTCTTCCCTTTTGTCCTGAATATCTCTCGTGTTATGCTGCTGCGTTCATGACCATTTCCGACTGCCGTCACAGTTTTCCTACAGTTCCGACATTGGTCCTCTACCATGCGGAGTGCGCCGACGGATTCGGTGCGGCCTGGGCCATTTGGAAACGGTTTCCTGATATCCGATTTCTCCCTGTGAAACACGGTGAACCTCGTCCCAAGGATCTACGTGGAGAGCGTGTTGTCATTGTCGATTTTAGTTATGCGCGACCGGTTCTTGAAGGGATTGCGAAGGAGGCTACCAGTCTTCTCGTCCTGGACCACCACATCACCGCCGAGCAAGCGCTGGCCGGTCTACCATTCGCGTATTTTGACCAGAACCGGTCTGGAGCCGTTCTCGCGTGGGACTGGGCCCACGACGCGCCCGCCCCATGGTTGTTGCAGTATGTCCAAGATAAGGACCTATGGCATTGGAAGCTGCCACACAGCCGCGAGATCAGTGCCGCCCTCGCGTCCTATCCGTTTGATTTCCAGCTGTGGGATCATTTTCGACAGGATGATCTTGAACGGGAAGGACAAGCGATTCTTCGTTATGAAAATGAGCTCGTCACGAAGCTGTCCGCGCTCGCGAGATTGGTCACCTTCGAAGGTGCCACCGTTCCTGCCGTGCAGAGTGCTGTGCTCACCAGTCAGATCGGCGAGCGGCTGTCCGCCGATCATCCTTTTTGCCTCATCTGGCACGATCGGGATGGCCGACGGTACTACAGCATGCGATCACGAGAGGACGGCACTGATGTCGGATCCATTGCGTCTGTCTTCGGAGGGGGAGGACATGCTCACGCAGCGGGATTTTCGATCCCCCTTCTGCCCGGGGGATCCCTTCCTGATGATCCAAGACTGCCCCGGCCGACCATTGAGCCATAGCGAGTCCATATAGGTTTCGGTTTCTATGCTACCCCTGCACGATGACAATCCCACCGCAATCACCCCGTTGGTGACCATCGTATTGATCGGCGCCTGTGTGCTGGCATTCATCTATCAAAGCAGTTTGCCTCCAGGCGCGGATGAGCGCTTCGTGTTTCAGTATGGGGCAATTCCCGCTATTGTGTTTGGACACGCGACGCTCCAATCCGAGATTGTACCCATTCCCGCCTATGCAACGCTCCTGACGAGCATGTTTTTGCACGGTAGCTGGATGCACCTGCTCGGCAACATGCTGTACCTCTGGATCTTTGGAAACAATGTCGAAGATACCATGGGCCACGTACGGTTCATTATCTTTTACGTGGTCTGTGGGGTGTGCGCAGCGCTGTCTCATGCCGCTATCGATCCCGCTTCGGCCATCCCGATGGTCGGCGCGAGCGGCGCAATCTCCGGCATATTGGGAGCCTACTTACTCCTGTTCCCACGCGCTCGCGTGCTGATACTCGCACCCTATGTCGGGACTACCTATGTGCCGGCCGGTATCGTCCTCGGACTATGGTTTGTCATGCAGGTCTTTAGCGGTGGAACGAGCTTGGGCACCACAGGAGGCGGAGTCGCCTTCTTTGCCCACATCGGAGGATTTGTGGCAGGAATGCTGCTGATCAGGTTCTTCAAACGTTCGGATATCCGGTTTTTTGCTCCTAGCAGAGAGACGCGCGTGTGATACTGAGGTAAGGCATCCTCTCATCCTGCGAGCAGTTCGCCAATCTTCTGCGTCAAATCATTCTGACGATACGGCCGGTGAAGGCAATATCGTTTATTCAGGCGGTGACGCGCCATGGTCTCGTCCGTAAACCCCGAGACAAATAGGACCTTCATCATCGGATGATGCACGATGAGCCGTCTTGCCAACTCCAGGCCGCTGATGTCTTCCATGCACAAATTACTGACAGCCAAATGAATAGGTCCGGGGTGTTGGTGAGCAACCATGAGCGCTTGTACCGGTGATTCCGCCTCAAGCACTCGATACCGGTGACGATTCAAAGTGGCGACGGCCAGCTTTCGCTCGATTTCATCGCTTTCCACAATAAGAATCGTTTGATGATCATGCGACACCGGTCCAGATGACTCATCTCGTTGGTGTATCGGGCCGATAGTTTCGGTGGGGAAAAAGATGCGGACGGTGGTTCCCCGCCCGAGATGACTCTCAACGTCGACAGTTCCTCCGTGTTGCCGGACTATGCCATGAACAAGCGTCAACCCGAGTCCCCTGTGTGTCCCCTTTGTGGAGAAAAACGGCTCAAACATCTGGGACTGAATGTCATGGCTCATGCCCGGTCCCGTATCGCTAATCGCCAGCATCACCACGCCTTGCGTCCGATTGATCTGAAGCTCTTCAACCGGCAACTTCTCCCCGGTAACCATACCGACCTCAACTGTCAGGACACCACCCGCCGACATTGCATCGCGCGCATTGACTACCAGATGGAGAATCATGTTCTCCAACTGATCTCGATCCATTTCTACCACTGCTGGTATTGCGTCGACAAAGACACGCAGCGAAACATTTTGAGGCAGCAATCCACGAAGGACGCCATCCAAATCTCGGCAGACAGAGCTCAGAGAGATCTTGGGGCGAATCCTTGCATGTTGCTCGTGCAGCGACAACAGTCGCGCCGTGAGAAACGCCACGCGCTCACCACTCCGAAACATTTCCTCGACCGGACTCTGAAGAGGATCCTCTGGCTTCATCTTGGAAAACATGATGCCAGTCTGATTGCCGATTACGGCCAACAGTTGGTTGAATTCCACGGCGATACCGGATGCCAGACGGCCGACCGTTTCGAGTTTTTGAGCTTCGCGTAATCGACGCTCCAGACCCTGACGTTCTAGTACACCTTGACGGATATCCTGATTGGCGCGGGACAATCCTTTCTTGAGGCCTTTGACGCGGCTTTCCAATTCATCCCGCTTTTCCACCAGCGTCTCTTCAGCTTGTTGCAGGTGACGGACATTGTCGTTGAGCTTGCTGCTACGCTGCCGTTCAGCTGACGCTGTTTCGAGCATGAGCCCATAGAACACCGCCATGACAAGAAGCACGGGGATCCCCAATAGTCTTCCCACAGAGACTTGCTCCGCCTGGAGCATTGCCTGACCTACGAGGGTTCCATAGCCGCAGCAAATAATCATGGACAGGCCCAACATATGCCCAAGGGTCCGCATCGAAGACGCAATAAGCATGACAAGAAAATAGGTCATGTACAGTTCCGAACTTGCGTTCCCAGACAAGTACATTGCGATTGTGACAAGAGAGGTATTCAGTGCAATCAGTCCTCCAGAAAACCAGGCAGTTTCGAGAGCCGATTTCGGAATCAGCATGATACTTGCGCTGATCAGCACGAATGCGCCAGCGAGGAAGTGACTTGCACTTCGACCGATGATCATCTCCGTTCCGAATAGGAGTTCGTACGACATAATGATGCCGACCAAGGTCTGAAGCAGGATGGTACGCGAACGTACGCTCAGCAACAGTCGACTGAGTCCCTTGGACCTCATGGAGGGAGGCTTGTGATCACTTAAGATTGCTGACGGGAAGGCAGGGTGCACGCGGCAGACACCTGGGTAGTCGTGGTCCCCTTTCACAGCAAGTCTCGTACCGATGTCAACTCCTTCAAAAACCGGCGTGGCTGGCAGTGCACTTTTCCGGCATCAAGCCAAAGCTGAACACATGACCTTTGCCTACTAACAAAAACGAACGCAAGAGGATCGGCTGAGGAGTTGGAAGGGCGGCAATCGATCACGAAACGGGCTAGTGATGAGGAAGGGAGGCGCTTTCGGCCATCAACCTCGACCGGAACTCAGTGGCTCGGGCAAGAGCCATGCTTTGGTCAGGAGCGACGAACGTGAGGTGGCCCATTTTTCTTCGCGGTCGCACCGTTCGTTTTCCATACAGGTGCAGGATGGCCCCAGGAGTTTCCAGACACTTGGTCAAATCCGGTTGGCCACGCACGGCTGTCACCTCATCACCGATCAGATTCAGCATGACGGCGGGGCTGAGGAGGCGAACCTCACCAAGCGGCAGTCCACACACAGAACGTACCTGCTGCTCGAATTGAGACACGGTGCAGACATCCAGTGTGTAATGCCCGGAATTGTGAGGCCGTGGCGCCACTTCGTTGATCAACAATCGACCGTCTTTCATGAGGAAGAGCTCGACACAAAAAATGCCTACTCCATCGAGAGCTGAGACGACACCTGCCGCTAAGGCCGTCGCTGCTGTAGTCACCTGGGGAGACACGCGCGCAGGGACAATACTCTGACGCAGAATCCCATTCTCGTGAATATTTTCCACGAGCGGATAGACCCGGACAACCCCTTGGCCTCCTCGAACGGCGAGGAGGGAGAGCTCTCGGTCAAAATCCAGAAACTGTTCAACAATCCAACGCGTCCCCGTTGAAGCTGCGGATCGCAGTTTGGTTTGAAGCCGGCGCAGCTGGTCACGGCTGGTTATTTTCCACTGTCCCTTTCCGTCGTAACCGGCCGTCGCCGTCTTACAGATGGAGGGATAGCCCAAGTCTGCTATGACTTCGAACTCGTCCACTGAATTCACCGCCTTGAAAGCAGGAACTGGGAGCTGATGTGCGCGCAAAAAACTCTTCTGTTCCACCCGGTCTTGAATAACGCCCAAGATTCGGCTCGATGGGCGTACGGCTATGCGCTGCTCCAACCGCTTGCACAAGGGCAATGGAACATTTTCCCACTCATAGGTGGCGGCCCCGACTAAGGCGACATATCGTTCGTACGCGGCGCTGTCGTCAAACGAATGCGGGAAGGAATAGTCGGCGAGACGATGTGCGGGAGCGTCCGGGTCAGGATCCCACACCGCGACAGGATACCCCAGACGCCGAGAGGCCGTTATAAACATCGCTCCCAATTGCCCCCCACCAAGGACCCCCAAAACAGACCCTGATTCTACTGGCGAGTTCATGATTACTTCGGCTTCCCGCGCAATAATCTGGCCCCCGTCGAGGCGAAGGGAGGCGTGAGGCGGGAATCGTTCTGCGACTCGAGCACCGATCGGGTCTGCTCGTCTCGATACCGTGCAATGCGTGCACGGATACGATGATGTCGCGTCGCGAGAATCTGTGCGGCCAGCAATGCGGCGTTCTCCGCCCCGCCAATCGCCACGGTCGCAACTGGAATTCCCCGTGGCATCTGAACGATAGAAAGGAGCGAGTCAAGGCCCCGTAAATTATCGCTTGGAATGGGGACACCGATGACTGGAATGCACGTCTTCGCCGCCAACATGCCGGGCAAATGCGCCGCGCCTCCTGCCCCTGCAATGATGACCATCACTCCGCGGTCCTCGGCTTGCTCGGCATATGCGAACAGCCGATCAGGCGTTCGATGCGCTGAGACCACCAAGAGTTCATTGGCGATATCCAGCTCATTGAGCAAGGCAACTGCCTTCTCCAATATCGGAAAATCGGACTTACTGCCTCCAACCACGCCCACCAATGGCCCACGCAGGCCCCTTGAGATCCTCATAGACCCTCTCCCCCCACCAGGAATAGATTCGTATGGGCCGAGAACTTAGCCGTTCCTCGACACTCGGTCAAGCGCCAAAGAGAACGACATTCATTTGACCCTCCATATCATAATCCACTATGATGATGGCGGCTCCCTCACGTAGGACAAGCCTTTGGAGGCACGGGTGCAGCGCTTCGGAGACGGACTCAAGACGAAAGTCAGGTCCCTCATAAGCCGCCCCTCAGGGTTGGACGAGATCGCCGTCGACGACCTGGCCACGACCACCAAGCTTCAATCCTGGGAAGCGGTTCAGATACCAGAACGGTTGCGATTCTCCTCCCGCCTGGCCATCAAGCTCGTTGTTCTCTTTATCCTGGTCATCGCATTTGTCCCGTGGACCCAAACCATTACGGTGACCGGTCAGTTGTCCGCCTATTCACCGTATGAACGCCCGCAAGATGTCGAAGCCCAGATTACGGGCCGCATCAAGAAATGGCATATCCTCGAAGGCGTGCGCGTCAAGCAAGGCGACATTATTCTCGAATTGGACGATTACGACCCGAGCTTTATGGCCCCCGATCTACTCGCTCTTCTTGAGCAGCGCAGGGGAGCCCTAGAGGAAACCCGGAAAGCCGCCATCGCCAGGGCGGAGCAACTTGAGAAACGCATGGGTGAAATGCGGAACCTGGTGAAGGCTGCCGTTCCGTCGGCAAGCGCTCGTGTGCTGGAAGCGGACAACAAGGTCCGGGAAGCCTATCAAAAAGTTGAAGCTGCGAGAATTGCCGTGGCTACCGCCGAACTCAATGTCGACCGCAACAGGCAGCTGGCCGCCCAAGGACTCGTTTCGCAACGGGAACTGGAGGTGAGCATCCAAGCGGCAATCGCAACCAAGGCGGATCTGAGTGGCGCACTGGCCAATGTAAAGGCCGCCGAGCAATCGATGAAGGCCTCGAGTTTTGGGCGTGATCAAGTCAGCGCTGAAGTCTTGCAGAGACTGCTTGAGGCCGAGGCGGCCCATGATGCCGCAATGGCGGAATCAGCGCGTGCGACCGACCAACTGGCCGATGTCTCCCTTCGACAATCCAACGCCATCCAACGAAGGCAGGCCAGCCGCATTTTGGCCCCCATCGACGGCACCATGGTCAGGATGTCACAAGCAGGCATCGGGGAGACGGTGCGCCCCGGTGACAAATTGTTCCGGATCTCTCCCACCAGCTCCGACAAGGCAATCGAGATGGTGGCCGATGGCCTGGACGCCCCTTTACTCAATGTCGGCCGCAAAGTCCGGATCCTGTTTTATGGCATTCCGGCCATTCCCCTTCCCGCTTGGCCTGAACTCATGGCCGGCACGTACGGCGGAGTCATCAAGGTCGTCGACCAAATCGATGATGGCAGGGGGAATTTCCGCTTCTGGGTTGTTCCCGATACAGAGGAACGGCCCTGGCCTCCCCAGGAGCATGTGCGCCAAGGGACCAAAGCGATGGGATGGGTGGTTCTGAATCGCGTTCCTCTTTGGTATGAACTCTGGCGCAGATTCAATCTCTTCCCCCCAGACTATCAAGAGAGGCCACCTAGCCTAATTGATACGCTGTTGCCCAAAGCAGGACGCGGAGCCAAGTAACCTCTTGCCCTCGTTCTTCTCAACGGGTGTCCACACTATTCTTCTCTTTTTGTCTCCCGCAGTTGGAAAGGAGGTGTGTCCCATGAAGAGAGTACTATACCTCGTGTTGCTGGCAGGAACTTTGCTGGCGGGATCTCCGACCCCCGCGAGCGCGACCGACGAATCAAAACAGAAACCCCTGCTGCCTATTCCCCTGTCGGTGAATGAAGTCTTGGCATGGATAGACCGGTCACACCCTCTGCTCAAAGGTGCCGGCACCGAAAAGGCCGCGGCACGGGGAAAGATGCTCAAGGCATTGGGCGCCTTCGAGCCCAATCTGGTCAACGATACCGAAATCGAACGGTTCGTTCCCAGCAGCGGACCCGATGATGTGCGTTCTGTCGGATTCAACGATACGTTCATCGAGGCCCGCCATCCCTGGGGATTTCGTGGAATGGCTGGGATTCGTCATGTGCTTGGCGGCCCGGCACAAATCCCGGATCTGGGCTTCAATAGCAATAATGACCAGGTGCTGATCGGCGGATACTTTCCCCTCCTCAGAGGTCTGATGGTCAATCCCGAGAATGCTGAATTGCAGCGCTCCGAGCTGGCGGACCCACGAGCAGAGGTAAAAATCTCGCAAACCCGGCAAGACCTCTTCCTTGCGGCGGCGACGCAATTCTGGGACTGGGTTGCCATGGTAAAACTCTCCGATGTGCAACGACGCGCCATGGGCGTAGCCGACGACCGTCATAAGCAGGTTGAGGGGCGAGCCAAAGCCGGCGCGGTGGCTCCTCTC
>JBEVJJ010000164.1:0-33324 GCA_040510255.1 Nitrospiraceae bacterium
GCGATTCATGAGACTCGGATGCGCCCTCATAACAGGGATGCTGGCAGCAGGCGGAGTAGGCCAGGCGTTGGATGTCAGTGATGTGACCAGGGAATGGACTCCCGAAGGAAAGAAGATTGCGGCCGAGCGGGTCAAACTGCCGGCGCATGATGAGATGGTCCGCATTCCCGCCGGCGTGTTCATCATGGGCAGCAACAAGAAAGTCGATCGAAACGCCTACCCCGCAGAGCTTCCCCAGCGGAAGGTCTACGTGGATGCCTATGATATCGACAAGTATGAAGTGACCACGGTGCAGTTTCTCAAGTTTGTCCTCGACAGTAACCGCGATCCATTGATCGACTGGCAATACGACGGTGGAAATTTCCAGGAAGTCATGGCGAACCATCCCGTCATGCACGTCTCATGGTTTGACGCCGACGCCTATTGCACATGGGCCGGGAAACGCTTACCGACTTCAGCAGAGTGGGAAAAGGCCGCCAGAGGCGAGGATGGACGCCTCTACCCGTGGGGCAATCAGCCGGCGGGATTGAGTCGCGCCAACTTCGGTCGCACGGGATTGTCCGGACCTGTACGTGACCGGCCCGAAAGACTGTTGCTCTATCCACCCATCGTTTCTGTGGATAAGTACGAGAACGCATTGAGCCCCTACGGCGTCTATCAAATGGCCGGCAACGTAGCCGAATGGACAGCCGACTGGTACGACCCGAATTATTATAAGACGGCGGCAGACCGAAATCCCAAGGGACCGGAACGCGGGACACAGAAAGCCTTTCGTGGAGGTGGATGGATTGACAGCACGCCGTCCGTGCGACCCGCTCAACGGAATGGTGCCGATCCCAATACGAAAATGAATTGGCTCGGCTTCCGCTGTGCGCGCGACGCCAAAGAAGGAGGGGAAGAGCAGCAGCCCGACGGAAAGAAACAACAGACGAGCGTGCAATAAACCAGCGGTTGCTGGCCCTGTCGTGGAGCAACCCAGCCATGCTAAGACCTCAGGTCTTCTGCCCTCCGTCTTTTTCATTCTTACTTGTCAAGATTGTGCGTGCCCGCTCGCTCGTTTCCTTGACCAGGATCCCCATCTTCGGATGAGATGGCTCCAGATCCACAGGTAGGTCGTGATGATGCAGGCGGTCGCTGGCGGTGGGACCGATGGAAGCGACCACCATCTTCTTGCAGGCAATTCGAAACTGATCCACCGCTCCTTCTTTGTCCAAGAGTTCCATCACGTGATCGATCTGGGCTGCGTTCGTAATCAGCATCACGTCCGCTTGTCCCGCGATAATTGACTCAAGCACCCGCTTGACCGGTCCCGTGTCCTCCGGCAACGCCCACCGGTACACCGGTACGGGAAACACATCGGCGCCGCGTTGGCGTAGCGCATCGAGGAGTTCCGTATTGGAGACCCCGTACTCTTGAACCGCCACACGAAGTCCTCTCACCGGACGATATTCGTCCAATGTCGCGAGCAGGTCGTACCAGGTATTCGGTTCCGGCACGGTCAGGGTCGGGGTCAACCCCAGTTCCTTCAATGCGGCCATGGGTTTCGGCCCGCGGACAACGATCGCGGTGTTCTTGAGGGCCGCGATCAGATCGCCGAGGGCGTGACGTGTTTGCAAAATATCAAAGAGCACTTTCGTTCCGACTCCGGTCAAGAGTATCAAGATGTCGATCCGCTCTGTCAGCAGCCGCGCTCCGAATCGGAGGGCTGCGGAGTTGTCCTCGAGAGGAATTTCGCGCAGAGCGGGAGCCGCAAGCGCGCGGCCGCCGTATCGTTCGATCAAGCGGGTCATCTCTGTGGCCATGCGACTTTCGAAGGCTGCGACGATGAGGCCCGTGAAACCAGATTTATTCATTGTTCATTTTTTCATTGAGACATTGTTGATTCGTGCAGTCACCTGGGAGGCGGCAAAAATGGCAAGAAGTTCGGTCGCCTCCTTATGTAACTCGGATGCGCAATCCCGGCTGAGAATCCCGGTTTCTTCAAGAATCACCAACCAGAAGACAGTTTCATCTGCTTCTTCGACGACAATACCGAGCTTTGCCAGAAACTCAGCTCTTTCTTGATCTGGCTCTGCAAGTTGCTCGATAGTTAGCAGCCATCGATGTTCCCGAACGTAAGATCTGATTGCCGAGTACCCGCGCTTCGTTAGTCTTGGGTAGAGATTGGGACATCCGAACGATGCGGATCGCGAATCTCTTGGTCCTTGCTTTTAATTCCTCTGCTCGACCTAAGACCTTCATACCCAATGATTCAATCGGCAATGATGCAATGATAAAATCCCTAACGCGCGTCCATCGCGCAGCGAAAGCCCGTCGACTCGTTCCTGACGGTCGGGTCGCTATCGACACGGGTAAAAATGCGGACCGTCGGCGTTTCGTTCTGCCAACCGGCGCCCCGGATGACCTTCTTCGTGCCGTGTTCCGGACCTTTGGCATTCCTGGGTGGGCTCTTCTCATAGTAGTGCGCGTCATACCAATCGTTCACCCATTCCCAGACATTGCCGGCCATGTCGTAGATTCCATAGGGGCTTCTTCCCGCTTCATAGCTCCCGACGGGCATCAACGTTTTTTCGCCGATCCACTGCTGATTGTAATTCAGATGCTTGGCCGTGGGCTCGACGTTCCCCCAGGGAAAGCGCCAGTCATGATTGCCCTTCGCCGCCTTCTCCCATTCCGCTTCCGTGGGTAGGCGCTTACCGGCCCATTTGCAATAGGCGTCCGCATCGCTCCAATCCACATTGACGACCGGGCGGTCCGTCAACGAATGTGGAATGGAAACGCCTTCCCAAAGGTTGCGGGTCGCGTTCTTCGGATTCTGTGGCACCCGGTGATCGGTCGCTTTGACAAACTCCAAGTAGCGACCGTTGGTGGTCTCGAACTGGTCCATGTAGAATGCATCAACGTCCACCTCATGACGGGGATACTCGTCCCGTCCTCCGTCGCGGTCGCCTGGTGGAACGCCCATCGGAAACGGTCCAGCCGGAATCAGGAGCATCGTCGCGCCGTCTTTTCCGGTGAATTCTGTGGGTAGGGGATCTTTCGCCGCGGCGAATTCGAACGAGGAAATCAAGAAACCACACAGAATGAACATCAGAGAAACCTGTCGAAGAACCATAAGACGAGACTCCTTCGTTAAAGACGCTGTGAGCATGTGACTGTACCATAGGGCATGATTCAAGTGACACGTAGAGAACCGCCGCCAGGCGCACGTCGTGACGGATAAGTGGGACGAGTCTATGCACGCCCGCGAGGTGCGCGAGACGATGAATAAATCGTCTCACGTTCGCGCACGGGCGCGAGGTCCGCGACGCGAGGAATAACGAGCGTCAGGTTTGCGGACGCCCGCGAGTGGTGAGCGGGCCGTGTCTTCTTTGACCGCCGGCAGTGTCTCGGTGAGCACCCAGTGTCCTATGAGCCGGCAATGTCCCATGAGCGCCCGGTGTCCCTACAGCGAGCCTTAGAGCTAGCAGAGTTTTTCGACATCCTGCTAGTATACAGGCACTTTACCATGGCGATTCCTTCTCACAGCGGTTTGCGACACCTGGCGCTACGGGTAACCAATCTGCGGCGATCCCGTGCTTTTTACGAGCGATTCCTGGGGATGAAAGTCATCTGGGAGCCGGACGAAGAGAACGTGTATTTCAGTTCAGGGAATGACAATCTGGCCCTGCACCAGATTCCTGCGCCGGAGCTCAAGACCTATCAGGCAGGGCCTGGGCAGTTGCTTGATCATTTTGGTGTGATCCTTGAAAGCCCGCGGGCGGTGGATGAGATGTTTGTCGACGTGCAGCATGGCGCCGCGCAGTATGGCGCGGCGATTGCGAAGCCTCCGGAGCAACATCGGGACGGCAGCTACTCGTTCTATTTCACCGATCCGGACGGTAACGTCATCCAGGCTCTGTATGAGCCGACAATCAGCAATCTCCAATGGGTGCGGCGTGATACATAGAACGTCACAGCCCTATGCCTCACGCGGTATGTCCCCTTCTTCACGATCATGAGTGTTTGGGACAGCCTACGCCGAGAGACGTATATTGGACTAGCTCCGTGGGTGTGGGTGCAGTTGGAAAGCAACCAACCCTCCGGCCCTCTCCCGTACATCGGGGGTGTGGCGCCGGAGGTCGTCGCGAGCCTGCATGACGCGCACGCTCTTTTCTTAAGCTGTGTCGAAACAGCCATCAGCGACATCTTTTCACGCCGGGCTGTCCTCGACGATCCCGAAACCAGGCGCCGGCTCGAGGACGCCTATACCGAATTGGTGAATTCCCGACCGCAGCTGAGCCAGCATATCAAGTGCTGGCGCAATCCAGACGGATCCTTTCATTGGGAATTTCCATTCGATGCGACCAAATCGACGACCGTCATCAATACCGGTTTGCGCATCTTCCACGCCGTGAAACGTCAGGCGCTGCCGGTCCCATTCGATCGTCCCATGGGGCCGGTGGTGGGGAAGTTGCTCGGGATGTTGGACGGCTCCCATCAAGCCGGGGCGATTCGGACGGTCGTGGCCTCAGCCGGACGTGAGGCGGAACGATTGTTGACCCGCATGATGGAACTTCTGGTCCAGTATGACTGTCTCATGAAGTCCGAGCATGCGACGGTCCGCGACCGATGGCTGCAGCTCACCAAGGACAAGGATACGATTCATCTTGGCCATGCGGCGGTCATGTATCGACAGCGTGAGACGTTCTTTCTCTTTGATCCCTGGCTCCTGCCATGGTTTGCGGAATCGAACGTCCCGTCATTATGGGGATCACTGCTGCCACGACCGGCCGCGATCTTCCTCACTCATGACCATGACGATCATGTTGATCCGCGCACTCTCCTGCATATGCCCAAGGACATTCCGGTCATCATTCCGAGCCGCCGTAACCGGAAAAAACTCTTTTATGACTACACCCCATTGCTCAAAGAGTTGGGCTTCTCACATCTCATCGAATTGGCGCATGGAGAAACATGGGCCTTTGACGGGGGCGCCGTCGTATCCGTCCCGTTCTATGGGGAGGATCCTTGCGACCTGGAGATGCCGCGGAACTGTTACCTGATTGTGGATCGAACACACAATGTGCTGGTGCATGCCGACAGCGGTCCGACGAACAACGGCCGGTCTGCCATTAAGGACGGGGTGATTCACGGACTCGTGCAGAAATACGGCCGCATTTCTCTCGTGCTGGCTTCTCAACAGCAACTTCGCGAAATCCGTTCCTATGCCGCTCACGCCGCGCTCTCAGACCCTGGCCAGTGGCTGGAGGTCGGAGAAAACGGCTACCTCACGAATGGATACCTCGATGACCTCTGCGCTACCGCCCGGGCGCAATTGTTTGTCTCGTATGCGACAGGGGGGGCCGACTGGTATCCGGACCACTTGTCCTTCATGTTCAGTCAGCGCAATCCCGCCAGAACGGCATTGCTCACCGCCAATTGGGAACGGCCTGAGAAATTGAAAGATCTTCTGTCGACGCGAGGGTGCGGCTATCATTACTCCCGCGCGTTGGATCTCTTCCGCTTTCCGGATGGCGGCCGGGTAGAGATATCATCTCTCGCGGAGCCTCTCGCGCCGCTCTCCCTTTACCGACTGGATCATGGAGATCCGCCTTTCCTGAAACAGGAGGAACGCGGCTGAGCAGGATGTCGATACTCGTGAAGTGTGAAGAAAGAGGCTTGCACAACTGCTAACGATTCTTTACGAGATACGCTTCACGAACGACGAGCGACGGAAACCGCACAGCGGCGGGGCGACGGTTGAAGCAATAGCTAATGCAGGCTAGCACGACGGACGGCTGGAAACAAAGACGATGGGTCGCAACAACGGATTGATCCTGGTCACCGGTGCAGCGGGTTTTATCGGGTTTCATCTTGCGAAACGGTTGCTTGAACGGGGAGAAGACGTCCTCGGCCTGGATAACCTGAATCCCTACTATGATGTGCGGCTCAAGGAAGCCCGCCTTGCACAGATCCGGAGCCATGCACACTTCCAATTCGCCAAGCTCGACCTTGCCGATCGCGCCGGGATGGAGGCCCTGTTTGCGCAACGTCAATTTCGGCGCGTCGTCCACCTGGCCGCCCAGGCAGGGGTGCGGTACTCGCTCACCAATCCGCATGCGTATACCAGCAGCAACGTCGAGGGGTTTCTCAACATCCTCGAGGGGTGCCGGCACAATGAAGTGGAGCACCTCGTGTACGCCTCTACCAGCTCCGTCTATGGGGGCAACACGCATATGCCCTTCTCGGTGCATGACAATGTCGATCATCCCGTATCGCTCTATGCCGCGACCAAGAAGGCCAATGAACTGATGGCCCATTGCTACGCGCATCTGTACCGCCTCCCCTGCACGGGACTTCGATTCTTTACGGTCTATGGCCCGTGGGGCCGCCCGGACATGGCCCTGTTTCTCTTTACCAAAGCGATTCTCGAGGGCAAACCGATCGACGTGTTCAATCATGGGAAGATGCAGCGCGACTTCACCTATGTCGATGATATCGTCGAAGGGATCGTGCGTGTGCTCGATCGTCCTGCGCAGCCGAATCCGGCGTGGACCGGCGATCATCCCGATTCCGCAACCGGTTCCGGGCCCTATCGTCTCTACAATATCGGGAACCATCAGCCGGTCGAGTTACTCCGTTTTATCGAGGTGCTGGAGCAGGAGCTGGGAAGAAAGGCCGACAAGAAGCTGCTTCCGCTACAGGCCGGCGACGTGCCGGCAACCTATGCGGATGTTGCGGATCTTATGCGTGACGTGGGATTCAAACCGGCGACACCGATTGAAGTCGGCATCAAGCGCTTCGTGGAATGGTATCGGAGCTATTACAACGCGTGATGTGTCGTTCGTTGCCAACTTGCCGCGACGCACGAGGCAACGAGGATTCTTCCAGAGCGATGTGACAGATCAAGTCACGGATCGTTTAATGGTTTCGGTCACGAACCCGGTTTGATACCGCGACAAAAACCGGCAGAGCTGCTCAAACGACTGCATGCCGTCGGCGACATCCATGCATAACGGGTGGGCCAGGATCGTCGCAATTCCCTCGCGGTCTTCGATAGCCGCGACCTTCTCCTGAACAGTCATCAGCCAGTCGTGAAGGCTCATCCGCCTTGCCAGCCTCTCAGGGTCCGTTCGATCGGACAGATATATGCCGTGGAGCAGGTGTTCATGATCCGGGATGGTATTGATCGGCAAGGCCAGCAGCAGTTGGCTGAACCGTTCGGGCGCCGTGGCCATGGCCGAGAGATGGTCCGAGACGACCTCGATCCCGGCGTTCGATAACAAGGCATACGTATGCTGGTCGTGCCGGAAGGCGTGATTCCGCCAGGTACGAATCCGTTTTCCCGTCAGACGTTCGATCTCACGCACCGTCTTGGCGATGTCGCGGGCTTGGAAGAAGGCGGGCCCCGTGATACCGAACCCGAGACGTTTCCATAACCAATGCATGGGAGAGCGGAAGGCACAGTATGTGTGCCCGCCGATCTCGCAGTTCGGCATCCGGCTCAACTCCGCAATGAGAGACGGCTCTTGCCGGCACGCCTTGCCTGTGATGAACAGGGTAATCTTGACGCCGTAACGGGCGGCGATCTCACCATAGCGCAGGGCCAGCCGTGCCTCGGAAAACGCCGAGTACCACGTATCGACACCGCGATAGGAGTGATGATGCACGTCACCGGTCAGGCAAATCATAGAAGCTCCTGATACAACGTCGTGGTCCGCTCGATGGTCCGGTCCAGCATAACGTGCCGCACGAACATGGCTCTCCCTTCATTTCTCGCACAGGGGCTTGAAAAGGCTCTTTAAACTTGTTGAAATACGGCATGTGAACTTATGCCAAATGAATGGGCGTAGAACAGGCGGTAATGGCGTGAGGCAACGGATCGCAGTCGTGTTTGTGCTGGCAGTTTCCTGCCTAACCGTGCAAAGCGTTGCGTTCAGTGAAGAGTTCACGATTGACTCACCGACATGGACCGTCCTACGCGGTCAATCGACCCTTGGGGACCCGACCTATGCTCCGCCGCTCAATCCCAATCAGAACATAATGCGACAAGCACCTGCGCTGACCGGACGGTTTCAACTGAAAGACCAGACCTTTATTCCATTCATCGGCGTGGGATTGGGCGGAGGGTATACGACCGACCGCGATCGGGCGCTTGGCTCGAACTGGCTTCAACAAAACCAGACTCTATCGGGCGACATGTTCGGCAAGAACATGATGCCGAACGAGGTGAACATGGGATTTCGTATTCCGTTCTAGCCTTTCTCGTTCGTTTCCCTTTGCTCCCGATCCCACCCTGCCTTTTCCCCGATCAGGGCATCGTCCGCCTATATCATTGCAATCACACGACATCATCGTCGGCCGCTCAAGGCAATGCCGGCCGATCGTCTCGCGTCTGCCGGAAACAGAGCACGTGCGGAGGGTCATCGTCTACGATGACTCCGTTGAAAACGAAAATAATTGCGCGCTGGCGCGTCGCGACGGTCGGACAATCAAGATCCTCGCCAGTCGAGACCACACTGTAGCGGAGAGCGTTCCGCGGGGCAAGCAGGGCATGCTTGTTCAGGGGTACAGGCTAGGGTATGCTGCGGGCCGTCTTCTCCGAACCCGAACGTCATTTCCGATTGCATGATGACCGATTACGAAGTCCTGAGCGATCTCCTCATTATCTTCTCCGTCTCCATCGCGGTGGTGTTCATCTTTCACCAATTCCGGTTCCCCTCCATCGCAGGTTTTCTCGTGGCCGGAGCTCTGATCGGGCCGCACGGGCTCAATCTGATCCCGGACACGACAAAGGTGCAGGTGCTTGCCGAAATCGGCATTGTCCTGTTGTTGTTCACAATCGGCATTGAATTTTCGTCGGTCCACTTTGCGTCGGCGCGGCGAATACTGATGATCTCGGCGCCGATTCAGGTGGGAGGAACTCTCTTGCTGGCGTTAATGGGGGCGCTGGCCGCCGGCCTGAGCTATCAACAGGGGATCTTCTGGGGGTTTCTACTCTCTCTCAGCAGCACCGCCATCGTGCTGAAGAGTTTAGCCGAGAGGGGAGACGGCGACTCATTGCATGGCCAAGCGACCGTCGCCATCCTGATCTTTCAAGACTTGGCGATGGTGCCCATGATGCTGGTGACTCCGATCCTTGCCACTCAGAGTGGGAGCGCAGCAGGCGGGGTCGTCCTCACTCTTCTCAAGGCGTTGTTTGTCGTCGGATTGATCGTCACGGCCGCATGGTACCTCGTACCGCTGCTTTTGCAGCATATCGTCCGGAGCCGTAGCCGTGAGCTGTTTCTTCTTACCATCATCGTCTTGTGTCTAGGTATAGCCTGGCTGACATCCCTGGGGGGACTGTCGCTTGCCCTCGGAGCGTTCATTGCCGGACTGGTCATTGCCGAGTCGGAATACAGCCATCAGGCCTTAGCCGAGGTGTTGCCGTTTCGGGACAGCTTTAACAGCTTGTTCTTCGTCTCGATTGGTGTCCTGATGGACCCGCGCGTGATGCTCGACTATCCGCTGCTCGTGCTGGGACTATTGGCCGCCATCATTCTTGGGAAGTTCTTGGCCGGCACGGGGGCGGTCCTGGCGGCGGGGTCGGCTCCCCGTGCTGCAATCATGGCGGGAGTTGCCCTGGCGCAGGTGGGGGAGTTCAGCTTCATTCTTGCACAACAGGGACTCGATGCCGGGTTGCTCACGGAAAAACTGTACCAGCTGTTCCTCGCGGTATCGGTCCTCACGATGACCATTACACCGTTCTTGATGCAATGGTCGCCGCATTTGGCTCGCCGGGCCGAAGCCGTTCAACGCGTGCATCATTGGTTTCAAGGGAGAACCGCGGCTCATCTGTCGCAGGCGCAAGGCAACCAGATCCGACTCAAAGATCACGTCATCATCGTCGGATATGGTCTCAACGGAAGAAACCTGGCCCGGGTACTGGGAGAGACGGAAATTCCCTATCTGGCTCTGGATCTGGACGGAGACATCGTCCGGCGCGAGTCCAAGCATGGGATGCCCATTTATTATGGAGACGGAGCGAATGCCAATGTGTTGCGGCACATGAAGATCGATGACGCCAAGGTGCTGGTCGTCGCGATTTCAGATCCTTTTTCGGCGCGACGCACCGTGCGAGTGGCCAAAGGACTCAACCCAGATCTTCATGTGGTCGTGCGGACTCGGTATCTGCGCGAGTTGGAAGAACTTCATCAGCTGGGAGCGGACGATGTCGTACCGGAGGAGTTTGAAACGTCGATCGAGATTTTTGCGCTTGTGCTCAGGACCTACAATCTTGCGCCGGAGTTTGTCATGCGTAAGGCGGAGCAGATCCGCCGGGAAGGCTATGCGCTCTTGCGCCGGAGCGAAATGCCGGAACTGGCCCATCATCTGCGTGGGGGGACGTTGACGGATGTTGAGGTGGAAACCTGCCGGGTCGATGAAGATTCTCCCGTCATCGGCAGATCCCTGGCTGAGCTTTCGATCCGGCCAAGAAGCGGGGCGTCCGTTATTGCCTGGACACGGAACCAGGTCACCCAGTCGAATCCCTCCGAAAAAATCCGTCTGCAAGGCGGCGACGTACTTACCTTGCTGGGGTCTCGCGATCAGATCAGGCGTGCCATTGCGCTGCTGATTGAATCGCCGCACGATATTGTCAGACCGAAGTGATCGCGGACCGGTGTGATCAACTTCTCCAACGCAGCGTGATGGGTTCCTTGAGTGGGTGGTCTAGAGGCTCTCCTGTCTGGAGAGACGTGAGGTAGGCCGTCTTCAGTTTGTAGTACCACTTGATTGGCGTATCAGCGTCATCGATCAGCATGAGGGGCGGTTTGTGGCGCAAGCCGACGGCTTGTCGTTCCATGGCCAGCTTGTCTTGCTTCAGGAAGATGTTCCCGAAATATCTGAAGAGTGTCTTGGAAAACGGAAACCAGCGTAACGCATTCCACGCAGCACAAAAATCGAACCGGCACTGCTGCTCGGTAATGGAGGTAACCATTGCGCGCATCGAGACGAACATCGACCCACACTGGACGAGTTCAAAACGCTGGTTCGGCAGGACGAAGTCGATCGTGGTCGTGAGCGGCCCTCCATAGAAAAGATTCAGGAGGTTATAGGGCGCGCTGTTTCTTGACGGGACGTGCGCAATCATGCGAAAGCCGGTCGCGGTCGGCTCATAGGTTTTGACCTTCTCGTGCATGCTGGCCGCCGTGCGCCACCAAGAATTCTGATGGACAAAAGGGCCATGAGCAGGGTCGAGGAGCCCCACGATCGCGTCGTCGACCGCGCAGTTCAATATATTGGAGATCTGAATCATACGATAGGGTCCCGATGGCAGCGGTAGGCGTGGCACCTCCGGCAGCCTGCGATTCTGGTCCGGTGAGTCCGCAATGAAGACCCAAACATAGGAGTCGACCTCCCGGCAGGGATAGGTCGCCAGTCCGATTTTTTCAGCATGCAGGCCGGAGCCGTTGATGAGGGAAGGAATGTTCCGGCATCGGCCGGTTGTATCGAATTGCCAGCCGTGATACGCACATTCCACCCGCTCTCCATCGAAACGCCCGAACGACAGCGGCATCCCCCGATGGGGACAAATATCCCGCAGGGCGGAGACTGTTCCCTCCCTATGGCGACAGATCACAATGGGCTGTCCCATTATGCTCACCGGATGCATCTGCCCGGCGGCTACAGTCGAACTGGTGCATGCTGGATACCAGAACCCCGGCAGAGGGTTCTTGGCTGTCGTGAACTCAGTCTTACTCTCGGTGATCATGGTGTGGGAAAAGGAAAAATAGGTGAGGGTGCCACGTGGTTAGAGATCGGACTATAACTGCCACCTGGATCAACGTCAAGCGAACGAATGGATCCAGAAGGGACAGGCCTTCTACGTGTTGTCTATTGTTACTGCGGTCGGCATTCTCATGATCGATCGTCTGTCGTTGCCTTGACAAGAAAAAGAAACGCATAATATAGTTATTTTGCATGTGTTCTTCAGTGTTCTCATGATCCTGCGAGGTCGTTCATGACAACCACTCAAATCGAACCGGCTACCGCTCTTGCGGAATTGCGTGAATCCAAACCTGATCGGGTGACGATCGTTCTGCTGAGTGGAGAATTGGATAAGGCCATGGCTGCGTTTATCATTGCCACCGGCGCCGCTGCCATGGGGATGCAGGTGACGATGTTCTTTACGTTTTGGGGCCTCAATACGATCCGCAAGAAGGGTGCGACCAGTTCCGCAACGGATTGGCTCCGTCGCATGTTCGGGGTGCTCAATAAAGGCGGTGCGGACAATCTTCCCCTGTCACGGTTTCATTTCGGGGGGCTGGGCACGAAGATGATGAAGAAGGTCATGAAGCAGAATCGTATGCCGGGCGTGCCGGAATTGATGGAGACCGCCAAGGAACTCGGCGTCCGCTATATCGCCTGTACCACAACATTGGGCTTGATGGGCATCTCAAAGGATACCCTGATCGACGGTATTGATCAGTTTGCTGGAGTGACGACCTATTTGGCGGAAGCCAAACAGGGCAGCGTGAACTTGTTCATCTGAGGAAGATATCTGTTGATTTTGTGAGTTTGTTCAATGAGCGGAATTGATCGGTGATCGACAACTCATCTCATCGTCAACTTGATACATCAATAGAAGTTCGACCGAACGAGGGTCTATGTTAACAGCGGATGTCAAACTCGATACGCTCGGCTATTTTTGTCCGATGCCGATCATTATGACCTCAAAGAAAATCAAAGAGCTGCACATGGGACAAGTTCTGGAAGTGGTCTCCGACGACGAGGGAATAAAGAAAGACATGCCCGCCTGGTGTCAAACTACGGGTCATGAGATGGTGGGAATGGAAGAGGAAGACAGCCAGTCGAAGCGAATCTATAAGGCGTTCGTCAAGAAAACTAAATAGCGAGATGCTTCCTTCAGCGGGAGGCTATGGTAGTGAAGCCGGAGGCGTAGGTATCGTCCCTCCGGCTTTTTTGTTGGCAACCGCAGCGGTCATCCTGAATGAGATTGACACAATGACCGACCCACGACAGGGAACTTGATGAATCAGGTTGTCGAATGTGTGCCGAATTTCAGCGAGGGACGCGACCCCGAGACGGTACGAGCGCTTGTTTCTGCGGTCCGATCAGTGGCGGGCGTGGCGGTGCTGCATGAGACCATGGATCCCGATCATCACCGATCCGTGCTGACATTTGCCGGCAGACCGTACGCCGTCGCCGAAGCGGCCTTCCAGGTCGTACGACGGGCAGCGGAGCTCATCGACTTGCGCGACCATCGCGGTGAACATCCCCGAGTCGGCGCGACGGACGTGGTGCCGTTCGTGCCTCTTCGCGACGTGAGCATGGACGAGTGCGTGCAGGTGGCCAAACTTGTGGGACAGCGGATCGGGAATGAGCTGAGCATTCCTGTTTTTCTCTATGAGGAAGCGGCCACAAAACCGGATCGCATCAATCTCGAATCCATCCGGCATGGTGGAGCGCAGGGTCTGGCGGCTCGCATGGAAACAGACCCCGGCTGGAAACCTGACTTCGGCCCCAAGCATGTACATCTCACGGCTGGGGCAACGGTCGTCGGCGCCCGTGTTCCGCTGATTGCCTTCAACATCAACCTGAAAAGCAACGATCTGACAATCGCACGCGAGATTGCCAAGGTCGTGCGACGGTCGAACGGCGGCCTCCCCTATGTGAAAGCCATCGGAGTGGCGCTGGCCACCCGCGGGTTGGTACAGGTGTCCATGAATTTGACGAATAGCGAAAAGACCTCCATGCATGCCGTGTTCGAAGCTGTTCAGCGTGAGGCGCACCGTCGAGGAGTGGAGGTCGCGAACAGCGAAGTGGTAGGTCTCCTCCCGCAGCAAGCTCTGATTCGGGTGGCCGAACGGGTGTTTCATCTGGAAGGACTTCATGCGAACCAGTTGCTGGAAAGTCGATTGGAGCAGACGGAAGCCAGGGAGGCGATGGGCCGTACCGCGATTTCCACTCATAAACCATTGGCCGAAACTCTGGCCGAGGTGTCCAATGCGGTCTCGGCGAAAGCGCCGGCGCTGACAGGCGCCGGCGCGGCAGCATTGGCAGGCGGTCTAGCCGCCACGCTCGGCGTCATGATCGCGCGGCTCCATCGGGCACGGTTGCCGGAGAAGCGACTCAGGGAGATCCGTACCAGGCTTCATGAACTGGTCCAGATCGATCGGGGGGCCTATGCGGCAATCATGCAGGCTGAAAAGACTTCCGATGCCGGTATGGATCGGCCGGGGACCGTGGCCGGGGCGTTGCTCGCCGCCGCCGACGTTCCCTTGGAGATCATCAGGCTCTGTAGTGAAGTCGTGGCTCAGTTACGTGGCTTGCTGGAGGAGGCCAGCCCAGATGTGCGACCCGACCTTCGGATTGGGCTACAGCTCGCGCGCGCGATCATCGACGGCTGTCTGGATATTGTGGCGGAGAAGATGAAACATCAGCCAAATCAGCAGCTTATGGATTCATTTCGAATCCGGATCGAGGCAGCGGAACAAAAACTTGTGGATCTAAAAGCCCTATGTTACACTCCGCCGTCTAAGCCCTGGCCCAAAAAACTCCTGAATAAACTGAAACTTCGGTAAAGGGAATGCGAAGGTAGATGGAAATCAAGGTTTTCAATAACAACGTTGAAAAAGCTCTGAAGGTTGCCAAGAAGAAACTCGCGGGCGAAGGACTGTTCCGGGAATTGAAGCGCCGGCGGTATTACGAGAAGCCCAGCGTGCGCAGGAAAGCCAAGGAACGGGAAGCGCAGCGGCGCCGTCAGAAGTGGTTGGCGAAACGTCGGCCTGAGTGAGAGAGTTGCCCCGCATCGAATCCTCCCTGTAGCGATCCTCCTCCACGGTCACCTAGTTCAGTCGCTTCAACATGCAAGCCAGCGAGATTCACCCCGCCATCCGCATTCTCAAGCGGGAAGTGCGACAATGGCAGGAACCGGTGGTCGGTGTGGTGGCGCGGGAGTCGGGCCGTGACCCGTTCAAGGTGCTGATCTCCTGCCTGTTGAGTCTCCGAACAAAAGATAAGACCACGAGCGAGGCCAGCGCACGGCTGTTTGCGTTGGCCGGCGATCCCACCTCGATGCTGAAAGTACCGGCGAGTAGGATTGAGCAAGCGATCTATCCCGTCGGCTTTTACCGCATCAAAGCCAAACAGATTCACAAGATCTGCCGTCGATTGCTCGATGACTATGACGGACAGGTGCCGAATTCAATCGAGGCATTGCTGACCTTACCGGGGGTCGGCAGAAAAACCGCGAATCTCGTGGTCACCGTCGGATACGGCAAACCCGGCATCTGTGTCGACATTCATGTCCACCGGATCAGCAACCGGTGGGGGTACGTGAAGACCAGAAACCCGAAGGAAACGGAAGAGGCCCTGCGGAAAAAACTTCCCGCCCGCTACTGGATCATCTACAACGACCTGCTCGTTCCCTATGGCCAGAACATCTGCCAGCCGGTCTCGCCCTTTTGCAGCCGTTGTAAGCTGGTGAAGTACTGCGACCGTACCGGAGTCACCCGGTCGCGGTAGCGCGAACGGTAAGACGTTAGGGTAAGACGTATCGTCTTGTCCCTCACGTTTCACGCCTCACGGTTGCTAAATGAACAGCTTGGTTTCGGCTTCGGCGGTGAGCGCTAGGATGGCAGGCAAGCCCATGACCTCATCGACGTTTTTCTCGACCGCCTCGGACTCGACACCCATGTATTCCAGGCCTGCGCTGCAAGCGATGAGGCGAAAGCGTCCCACCAGGCGGGCCTCCTGAAACATCTCGGAAATCTTCGGCACCTTCTTTTCCTGAAGAAGGCGACTGACTTGTGGCGCCGATTCTGCGTATTCCGGGGGGAAATCCAGCGTGTCGATTTTCCCTTCGGCGAGTTTCTTGATGGTCCAAAACAAGAGAATGACGATGACCTCTTTGCCCATTGCCGCAGCGGTCAACCCCAACGTGGCCACCTGGTGCAGCTTATCGTACGTGGCATTATGGGCAAAAATAACGAACTTTGGCTGGTCGACCATACCGGTTACGGTTTCTGTCGTTTCACTTTGACGTGATTGATAAAGTCGGTGATGGCGGCGTCGACTTCCACGGCGGTCATCGACCGATCGTGGGTCTCGCTCTCATCGATGAGGTAGCGCTCGCCTTGTTTCTCCTGCCGCACCACGACGGTGTTTTCCGGCGTCACCTCCACCCGCATGAACCATTCCATCGAACCTTCGGTCATCACCACTTCCTTGCCCAACCCGATCTTCGTGATTTCAATCTGGAGCTCTTCATGTCCGCTCGGTGACTGGGCCAAGGCGAAGGTCGTGATCAACGAGGAACTCCAGAAGAGGAGACCCAGGGCCAGTCGAGCCGGACCACCGCCTGGTTCCGATCTGCGCGATGAGCCCGAGCGCATCGCTGTTGTCGAACCGTTCAGCATGATATGCCGGCATTATAGCCCGACGACTTTCACGAGGTAAACCGGAGAAGACCGGGGACTCTTTCCGCAACCGTCGGGGCCATGCTAGGATGCATCGCCGATGACTGACTCGCTCGCGCACATCGCCTCCCTGTTCCCGCCGAAACTCCTCCTATGGCTGGCCGTTTTTTCGCTGTTCATGTTCGTCGGCACATTGATCGCCATCCCGATCATCCTGGTCCGGTTGCCCGCCGATTACTTCGATATCCGCAAGCCCCGTCCTTGGATGGAAGAACATCATCCCATCCTGAAAGTCATCGGCCATCTGGTGAAGAACGTGGTGGGGCTGGTGTTTCTTTTCGCGGGGCTGGCCATGTTATTACTCCCAGGGCAGGGGGTTTTGACGATCTTGATCGGCCTCTCATTGCTGGAATTTCCAGGGAAGCGTCGGCTGGAGGCAAGACTCGTCGGACAACCGACCATCTTGAGCACGATCAATAAGATGCGGGCCAAGTTTGGAAAGCCGCCGCTCATCCTCGCGCCTGAATGACACGTTCGAGATACACGTTCACCGCAGAAAATCGGTACTTGTAACGTTCCTTTTGCCTTTACCATGCCGACTCTGTATCTCATCGATGGCAGCGCATATATCTATCGCGCGTTCTTCGCGCTCCCGCCCCTGTCCAATTCCAAAGGTTTTCAGACCAATGCCGTGTATGGCTTTACGACTATGCTGCTCAAGATCTTGCGCGATCACAAGCCGGACTATGTCGCGGTGGTATTCGATGAACGCGGGCCGACCATACGTCATGAGGAATACAAGGAGTACAAAGCGCAACGGCCGCCCATGCCCCAAGGAATGAGCGCTCAGATTCCATACATCCATCGGGTAGTCGAAGCGATGGCGGTCCCCTGCATCCGCCAGGCCGGCCATGAAGCGGATGATCTCATCGGCACCTTGGCCAAGAGGGCGGAGGGACAGGGGCTTGCGGTGGCGATCGTCACCAGCGACAAGGACATGTTCCAACTCCTGACCCCGCTCACACGCATCTACGATCCCGTGAAGGATAAATGGTTTGCCGAACGCGACTCGCAGGAACGATTCGGGGTTGAACCGGCACGGGTGGTCGAGGTGATGGGCTTGATGGGGGACGCGACGGACAACATTCCCGGCGTGAAAGGGATCGGCGGGAAGACCGCACTCAAACTGATCGCCCAATTCGGGACCATCGAAGAATTGCTGCGACGGGTCGACGAGGTGACACCGGCAAGAATCAAAGCCTTGCTGGTGGAACAGGGGGAGAATGCGCGACTCAGTAAACGTCTCGCCACGATTCAACTGGACTGTCCGGTCCAGTTCGAGCCTGAGCAATTCAAAGCGAGATCACCCCACACGGACGAGCTTGTCGGGCTGTTGCGAGAACTCGAATTCATGACATTGGTCAAGGCCTTTCAGCCGGCTGCGGCACAGGAGACGTCGATCGTCGTCGAGGTGGCGAACCTGCACGACGACGCCGGAGCCGGACAGTTTGTGCGCTCCTTGTCGGAGAAGGACGTGATTGGTCTGCATTGCGTATTGTCCGGGGAAGTCGGCGTTCGCGCAGAGTTACAAGGCATGGCCATCGGCACGGCAGCCGCCAAGACTGCGTTTGTGCAAGGTGGCCGCGCGGACTGGCCGGGGCCGGTTCTGGAGTTGGTGTGCAAGTCCCAGCGGATGAAAGCCATCCACGACCTCAAGCCAGCCCTGCTGGCCCTTTACCGACAGGGTGTGATGGTGGAAAGCCCTGTCTTCGACACCATGATCGCCGATTATCTGCTGAATCCAAACCGTCGCGGACATACTTTGGAATCCCTCGCGATGGATGTGCTGGGTCACCAACTGGGAGCGGCTGACAAGGCGAAGACTACGGAAAGCCCGGCAAAGACCTTGTTCGAGGCCGATCAAGGACTCGTCCGCCAAGCAGGCGAAGCGGCCGTGGTCATCGCGAAGTCCGTTCCGGTTCTGACCGAGCGCCTCAGGGAACAGGGGAGTCTCACACTCTTTGAAGACGTCGAAATGCCGCTCGTGGCTGTGCTGGCCGAGTTGGAACGCAACGGGTTTCTGCTGGATGTCTCAAGTCTCGAGGGGTTGAGCAAAGAACTGGAGCGTGAATTAGAGCGCATAGTCGGCGGCATTGCCACGCTGGCCGGAGGAGAATTCAACATCAACTCCCCCAAGCAACTGGCCACGGTGCTCTTCGAGAAGCTCGGCCTCAAGCCTGGCCGCAAGACCAAAACCGGCTACTCGACGGATGAAGAGACGCTGACGTTCCTCGCAACACAGCATGAACTGCCCGCGCAGGTTTTGACCTGCCGGACGCTGACAAAGCTGAAATCGACCTATGTCGATGCCTTGCCGCAGCTCGTCAATCCTGAAACGGGCCGATTGCACACCTCGCTGAATCAAACCGTGGCGGCGACGGGGCGGCTGTCCTCCACCGATCCCAATCTGCAGAACATCCCGGTCAAGGGCGAGTATGGGCTCCGGATCCGTGAAGCGTTTATCGCGCCACCGGGACATACGCTCCTCTGTGCGGATTACAGCCAGATCGAACCGCGCATCCTGGCGCACCTCTCGCAGGATGAACGCTTGCTTCGCGTCTTCTCCCAGGGTGAAGACATTCACATGGCGACAGCCACGGAAATTTTTCGGTTGCCGGCCGAGCAGATCACCAAGGACATGCGGCGGGCTGCGAAGACGGTGGTATTCGGGATTGTCTACGGCATCAGTCCATTCGGTTTGGCCACGAATATCGGTGTATCGCAGGCGGAAGCCAAGAAGTACATCGACACGTTTTTTGAGCGGTTCGCCGCTGTCAAAGCATTAATGGACCGAAATATTGCAGAAGCCAAGCAGAAGGGCTATACGACGACCATGCTGGGCCGCCGCCGGCCGATTCCGGAGCTGCAGAGTTCGGATCCTACGCAGCGGGGGTTTGGAGAGCGGATGGCGGTGAATAGCCCGATCCAGGGTTCGGCTGCCGACTTGATCAAGGTCGCCATGATTCAGGTCAGCCGGCGGCTGCGGAGCGAACTGCCGAATACGAAAATGATTCTTCAGGTCCACGACGAACTCATTTTCGAGTCGCCGGAAGGGGATTTGGACAGGGCCACCCAGCTCGTGAAGAGTGAAATGGAAGCCACCGGCCCCGCACTCGGTCTATCGGTCCCGCTGAAAGTCGATGTGGGTGTCGGAAAGAATTGGCGGGTGGCGCACCCATAGGTAGATCGGTGAAAAACATCGGTGAAGGACTATGGGACGCCGACCGCTCAGCCTGCCGGAGTCGGAGTTCGAGGACCTAGTCCGGGAAGCGCTCGACGGCCTGCCTGAGCCCTATGCCCGATTGATGGAGAACGTCGTCGTCATCGTCGAGGAAAAGGCGACGCGAGAGGTCTTGGAGGATCTGGACATCGACGACGAGAACGAACTCCTCGGCCTCTACCACGGGATCTCACGCGATCACCAATCCTTCTTCCAAACGGGCGGCAATATGCCGGCGCGGATTTCCATCTATCGAAAGCCGATTCTCCGCATCTGCCGTACGAAACAAGACGTCGTGCAGGAAGTCCGCGACACCGTCGTACACGAGATCGGGCATCACTTCGGGTTGGACGACGACGAGATGCCGTATTGAGCAGGATGTTGAAAAAGAACTGTCAGCTGCGTTCTCGGTCGCACGCCTCCTTGCGACGTACCAGAAGCGTACGTCTCAGTCGTCGCGCTTCCTGCGGCCTTGCTGGACAGCCTTTTTGACCATCCTGCGGAAGCCTGCTGACAAAATACTGTCTCTGCTCAGATGCCTTCATCAGAAGACTATAAAGAAACATGAGGGAAGGTGCCGCGGATGAGAAAATACGTTCAGCTGGAGGTGAGGCCAGATGGTTAGGCTTGAGAAGTTAAGGCGAGTTGGTTTGTCATGTCTGGTCGGCATTATTATTACCGCTGTCTCTTTTGCCATTGTTGCATACACGAACGATCGGTTTCTGGGCTACGTCCTCCTCTGTCCTGTTCCCTTACTTCAAAGCCTCGTTCCGTGCCATAACATTAGTCTCGACCCTCACGGTTCACCGTTTTGTGAGGGCACACCACTCCATTCTTGCAGCTGCCCTGGGAATTGCCTTGCTGGCGGGCTTCTATAGTTTGGTTACCTATTTCCTATTGAAGAGACATGTCGCAAAGGTGGTATGAGTCGCACGGTGATTTGAGAGAAATATGACACTCTTGACATCTTTCATTGTAACGTGTGGCTGACGAACTCACCTCGCTCAATCTGAAGTTGCCTTCTCTTTCTAGAATTGGTGTCTCTCTCCGGTTGCTTAATCAAATGGCGCACAGCGAGGAGGAAAGAGGCAAGCGCTGGTCGTCATGGCGGCCGAATGCTAAGAGTACAGACGCCCGACGATCTCGGTGTGGTTGAACAGCATCGCATCCATGCGGGTATAGGCAGCGTGACCGAAGTAGTGATCGCGCGCATTTGTCGAACCGGTACAATCCTTATAGTCGACGAGCAGGCAGCTTCCCTCGGTGGGACATCGCACTGCCCGGCGCGCGCATTCCACCCACCGCTCGAAGCCATCGTACGGTTCAACCAGCTCCCACACGGCTTTGTTTGCTTCTCTCGCGGATTCTGAGGCTGGCATCGCATCCGTACCGGCGACCGCGAGTTCTTGCACGTAATCGCCGCCCCACGCAATGGGCATTTCCATCGTAATCTGCGGCAGCTCCATCTTGGACAGCCAGGTCTTGCCGTCGGTTCGAAGGTTGCGGTGGTTGACGACGTGCAGGAGTTTTCCGATTCCGGAGGGATCCCATCCGTATCGGACCGGCGTACCGAACGTCACAATATCCAGTGCGGCTCCGTTCAGCAGAGACTTGGAGGTCAGAGCCGCTTCGATCCGGTCGAGGATCCTGTCAAGATCCGGCAGGGCCGTCTGTTGACTGTGCGAGCGCAGGATCTCGAACAGTTTCTTACGACCTGTCATTGGAGACGGACAGAGCAAGTTGGACACCAACGCGAGGACGAGACCGGCTTGGCCATGCCCCTCGACGAGAATGCGGTCTGTGGCTCCGAGCGCATGTTCGGCAACCAGGCGATACACACGTTCTAACACCCTGCATGCCGCGATTGCGCGTCCAAGATGATGGTTCTCGCCGGACCACAGTTCTCGAACACAGATGAGGGGCGGAGCAGCCTTTTGGTTCGTGGCCTTCCGAAACGATTCCACATAGGCTGTGGTGAAATTTGCTGCATCGCCGACCTGATCATCGAGCAGTTTCTTCGTCGCTTCATCGTCGGGCAACGGCGGCATCAGGCCTCCGGGCAATGGTCCGATGCCATTCGGTCCCTCGCGCATGAACGCTAAGAGAGAGTCCAGCCCCGAGATGCCCCGTGAGTACCCGCGCTTGAGCCCTCCGGCTTCATCGAGACGCGTCAATCCAAACACATCCGTGCCAAGCACAGACCCGTGCAGAAACATCACGAGACGCACCCCCGATCGGGAAAGGTGCGAGCCGACAGCGCCCATCGCCGCTTGCCAGGAAGGCGAGTCAGGGGCGGCGGCTCCGGAGAGTTCCCGGTAGGTCACCCGATCGCCAGGATTCTTGCGCAACATCTCGTCGTGCTGGAAATTGTTTTCGATCGGCATGGCGGTGTACTTACCTGAAAGTAGGCGCACCATGCAATGGAGGTGAAGGCTCCTGGCAGGCTCCTTCCCACTTGTCCAGGCCATGGCAGACGGGTTCAAAATATTTGAGGAAAGGGCCACGCTGAGAAATTGGACATATGTGGGCAAGGACGGTGTGCTGGCGACGAAGACGATCAAAAGCACCTGTGGGGGCACGTGCGATCAGGAAGTTTCGCCGTTCACGAGTAGAGAGGAAGGTTCGGAGTGACGGGAGGTACTGGTCCGCGTCTAAGGCCTGATCAGTGTTTCGTGAGCACCTGAAGCCTGCTGTGGTTGGATCTGACTCTTCGACATGACGGCGGTGGCGGAGCAGGTCATCTGTTCTTCATCCACGCGACGATCCACGATCTTGACCCCTTGCAAATATTCCTGAACGATTTCTTCCCGGATGACTTCAATGTCCTGCTCGGCCTCCCGGCCGGTGCGCTCCCGGACCCGATCGGTCGCATGTTCTTTCACGAGCACGCGGATTTGCTTCGCAAGATCTGTCCGTGCTGCAAGCTCGGAGACCCGTTGGCAGACGAGTCGCCCTTTTTGGAGGTCGCCTTGTCCGTGCCCGGTGAGAACATCCTCGCCCCCTGGGAGCGTTGCGTTTGAATCGGGTCTATCACTGGGCGACGTTGCATGGGACCGCTGCCGCTGCGAAGGAGACACAAGAGGGCCGCCCGCGTTCGGAACCTGGTGTTCCACGCGTTGGAGAGATTCTTCTGCGTGCCGTTGAATTGCTGCCCGGTCTGGTTGGAGGTCTTCAGCGAGAGAGAGGTGATTCGTGAGGAAGGCCGTCACCGCGATTCCCCCGGTAATCACGCACTCCCGAAACCGACTTCTCATCGTCACTTCGTTCCTCCGCTCGACGCGTTTGAGTTTGGCTTCGCCGGAGATTGCAGCTGCTGGACCTGCGGCGCCAAACTCCGCGGCGATCGCGGCTGAGGACCTGGTTGCTGCGTAGCGCCTTGCGGAACTGGGGCAGCGCCGGAAGAGGGTTGTCCCTGGGTCGAAGGCGCCGATTGCTGCGGCAAAAGGGGTACGGTATGTAACGACGGTGGACGTGCCGGCTGTGGTGACATCTGTTGGATCACGATCGGAGGATGGCCCGGCGATCCCGGGTCTGGAGGCCTCGGCAACAAGGGGTTGAGTTGGTACACGCTTTCGAGACGGCGCGAGGCCGGTGGTGTGTCCCAGGATTCGGACGGCCGAGCGGCAGGCGCCTGTGACGCCAACGGTTGCTGCGGGAACACCTGATAGGTCGGCATGCGCGGCAACACCGGCACCGAATGGGGCATGGGGAATGTAAGTGGGTGCCGCGGCGGAATCGTGTGTTTGGCCATCGCCTGTTGGATGGCTTGAAGATGTGGATTCGTCGGGTTCAGTTGTCCTGCGGCGGAGACCAATGCATGAATCCCTGGCAAACCGCCCCACGAGGACGGATACGCGAGGGGCGAAACCAACACGATCCAATTGGTCCAGGCCTGTACAACCATGGCGTGTGACTGCGCCTGGCTGAGCAATTCTTGTCGCTGAGTACTGTACTGTTGAACTTGTTCTGATGTCGTTGCCGCAGACAGCGCCTGGTTCGCTGCGTTGAGCTCTTGATGGAGTTGATCGAGCTCCTGTTGCAATGCAGTAAGCTCGTGACGTCCTTCCTCATGCTGCTTCACTGCAGCCAGCGCCTGTACGATTTCGTCGGTATCGACCTGCGCCGTAAGGGTCACGTGAATCACAAGGGTCTCGTTCTCAAGCCTGGTCTGGGTCTTCTGGTCCAGCACCACGGCCACTCCTGCCGTATAGCTCCGGATCTCGTCCTGCGTCACGTCGAAATCCCTCACGACGGTGACGGCTTCCAGATAGGACGCCACCTGCTCCAGCGCATTGCGTTTTGCTTCTTCCGTTGCCAGCCGGACGGCATCTGCTTTGGTATCGCGATCACTCATCCGGTATTCCCCTGCGGCCGTGACGGTGTGGATTTCGGCTGCTGCCTGCGTCGGTATGGTGATCATCACCAAGAGAGACCAGAGAGGAATGGCGCTGAAGCTCAGAACTGTTTTGAACGGCAGCAGTTTCGGGCAGAAACGGGAAGGGTGTACCGGCGTCAACCCCGTCGCTGATCGCACAGAGGGCATGTCATTCACCCATCCGTTGATGTGCTCCACGCTACGGTGGACGCCAAGTTCGGGCTCGTTCAGAATAACACTGTTCCGGCATCCGCGCCAGGCACGGTCGGAGGAAGTGATCGAGCCTGACGGCGTCTTGCCTTGGCGGAAAATGGCATGGTAACGTACTGATCCTCTCGCGAATGAAAGGAAAGCCTGTGCTGAAGCGAACATTCCGCTGGACCGGTGTACCCGCGCTCACTTCCCCTACCGCATGTTTCTTGCTGGTTTTCTTATTGTTTTCACTGGTCCGCTCTGATGTATTCGGCGCCCGCGGCAGCGGCGAGGTGCCCGCGCCTTCCGCCAGTACCGATGCGGAATATGTCATCTTGTTCGTGTTGGAGGGGGTGGGTCAGGGCTCTCTGAAGAGTGGGCAGATGCCCGTGCTCAACAAGCTTGTCGCTGACGGGTCCACCACTTGGTCTGCCACCCTCGGCCAACCGGCGCTTCGCCTGCCTTTGATGGCTTCCTTATTGACCGGCGTGTCGGCCGAGCGTCACGGAGTGACCTGGAATGTATTCGAGTTTAGTCGGGGATATCCACGCGCTCCCACCGTCTTCGATTATCTCGATCTTAGCGGCGGTCGGGACAGCGCCATTTTTTTCATGGATGAATCGCTCTATCAACTGGCCAAACCCGAACCCTATACCGACTATCAGATGTGCGGCCCCCTCCGGCCGGAATGTAACACCGATAAATTGATCAGCTATGTGCGGGACTATTTCAAAAAAGCTTCCAGCGGGCACGGCTATGGGCATGCGATCTTGTCGCTTCCACACCTGCTCGTGGTGCATTTACCCGCTCCAGGTCGAGCGGGGGAAAAGCTGGGCTGGAAATCACCTGAATACCGCGAGGCGTTGAAGACGGTGGACAAAGCGATGGGCGCGGTTCTCGATCTCTACCGGGAATTGAATCTGCTCAAGCGCACGACCATATTTGTGACCTCTCTGAGCAACGTCGGCGAGCCTGGAATTTCGGGCGTCGAGGCATCAGCGGATCATGGCACGGAGGCGCCCCGTGTGCCGTGGATCGCGTCGGGTGTCGGCATCAAGAAGGGGCATGCGATTACCCAATCCGTGGCGCTCCTCGATACGGGAGCGACGGTCATGCGAGCGCTCGGCTTGGTAACGCATACCGAATGGGATAGTCGTGCGATTGAAGAAATTTTCAGGACCGCGTCGTCCAATGCGGTCTCATCGAAACATCCCTGACCGTCTGCATGGCTTGTGTCACTGTGAGATGATGGGGTATCGCTTCCGTGCCTTGATGGTTGTCGCCGGAGTGGCAATCTTCCTGTCGCCTGCCGGGAGTTGGATACATGCAGCGCCACCGCCTGCCTATACACGCGAGCATGCCATCACCTTTGACGCGACCGCGCTGACTCCTCCGACCTGGTGGCAAGTTCCCGGGATCACGCCGATGATCATGACCATGGATCCGGAAAGCTCCGATGCTTTTCGTACGACCGAACGGAGAGAACTGAAATTGAAACCCGGGCAATACAAGTTCGGCACGTTTACGTTCGACTTCCCTTTCTCGGTGTCTCTCGAAGGAGCGGTGGATTTCTCAAAAACGCTGGATCAATGCGTGGAAGGGCGGGGTACGCATACTCTCACCGTGCGCTGCAGCCGAACGTATCCGCATGGAGGGAAGCGCGACAATTATTACCAGGAAGGACCGAGGTGAACTATGGCACAAGCCCTCGATGATCTGCTGGAAGCGCTCGAGGATGTAGACGATGCGACTCGCGAAGAAGCGGCCAAGGCGCTGTCGGAGCGGGCCGATCCGACAACCTTGGATGCCCTCCTTAGCGCGTGCGGGGATGACTATTGGTCCGTGCGAACCCGTGCGGGCTGGGGTGTCGCGAAGATCGGCGGTCAGAAAGCCATCGAGGCGTTGATCAGCTTGTTCAATGACCCGATCATGGAAGTCCGCAACGAGGCGGTTGCTGCGGCCGTCCACATGGGGACGGGGGTCGTCGAACGCCTGATGATAGCCTTGAAGGACGAACGTTGGCGGGTTCGCGAGCATGCCGCAAAAGCCTGCGGTGACATCAAAGATGGCCGGGCGGTGGATGTCTTGATGGGTGCTCTCCGCGATCGTGATGGCGCGGTCAAGAGCGCCGCCGCTGAAGCCCTGGGAAAAATCGGCGATCCGAAAGCCATACCGGTCTTGCTGAAACTGTTTCGAGATTCGTCAAAAACCGTGCGAGAAACCGCTGGGACGGCTTTGGTCTACATCGGTCAGCCTTCAGTCGATCCCTTGATTGAGTGCCTAAAGGACAAGGACTTCGTCGTCCGGTGCCATGCGGCTCGCGCTCTTGGAGGAATGACAACGGACTACCAGATTGGTCGAAGCTGGGTGCGGGAGCCAAGGGTTGTGAATGCCCTCATTGCGATGTTGAAGGACCCAGACCGGGCGGTGCGCGAAGATGCCACGATCGCGCTGGGCATGATTGGGGACCCACTGGCTATCGATGCCCTCCTGGAGGCCATGAAGGACGGAGCAGTTAAACGCCATGCTATTGCTTCACTAGGCATGATCGGCGACCCCCGCGCGCTGCCGGCGGTGTTGAATGCCTTGAAAGGAAAGGGGATCCCGCAAGCTGGCACTCCGACTCCTGGGTGCATCGTGAGTGAAGACGCCTTCATCAAGGAAGCCGCTGCGACCGCCCTGGGGCATTTCCGGGACGCGCGAGTTATTCCTGACTTGATCATGCTCCTTAAGGACGGTGTTTTGCGTGAAAATGCGGCCCGCGCATTGGTGCTCATTGGCGATACGGCCATCGAACCCCTGATCTCATTTCTTTACGATCCGAAGGCGTCTGAAGTGGAAAGTGAAGGTGAGCGCGTGCTGTCCTATGCGTCTGTGCGCCTGAGTGCGAAGGATGCCTTGCGGCAACTTGTCCTTGAGACCTTGGAACAACTGGGGTGGACTCCTTCCGCTGAAGAGAATCCGGTCGACTCCAGCCTGACGGACAATCTTCGCGTGAATCAACCGCTTGGGGACACAGGGCGATTTGGACCGAGCGGCGACATTGCGCGCGGCGGCAGGTAACCTCCCCGGCCGCCACGACGATTCGGAGGGTGTTGTCCGTAGGTGCTTCCGAATCCCTCATTCGTATCCTCTGCGACCCATCTTCTCGCAATCGTTCACGCCAGCGGTTCTTCTCCGGAACGTCTGATCCTGTGGTGACGACGGCAGCCGCTATGGAACACAATGCTCTTGATGTTCCGTGAACGGATGGATCCCACAGTAGGGTGAAGAGGGGTGTCGTTGACCCTATGAAAATGGCTGTGTTAAGGTCAAATTCTTCGAATACTTGAGGAATTCTGAATGCCTGATCCTGTGGGCGAACAGATCGCGGCGCTGAAGGATGACGATTGGGCAGTGCGTGAGGATGCCGCGAAGGCTCTTGGACTATTGAAAGATAGTCGAGCCGTGGTTCCGCTCATCTCGTTATTGCGGGATGCTGATCGTGCGGTGCGGCAGTCCGCCATCCATGCCTTGATTGCCATCGGTGACTCCTCCGTTCCTGCGTTGAGTGACTACCTCGGTAATGGGTCCTTACAGGTGCAGGAGGCCGTCGCGGAGATTCTGGCGGTGGTCGGCGATGTACGCGCGTTCGACTCGTTGGTCAAGGCGCTCACCAGCGGTGACTGGATTGTCCGGATGCATGCCGCTAAATCCCTTGGCCGGATTGCAGACCCGCGGGCAGTCGCCTTCCTGGTACCGTTGCTTCAGGATAAGGTCAAAGCGGTTCGTGAAGAGGCTGCCGGTGCGTTGGCCGCGATCGGGACTGCATCGATCCCGTCTCTTGTCCAGGCGTTGAGCCACACTGAGTGGCTTGTCCGGTTACATGCCGTCGAAGCGCTTGGCAAGCTCAAATCCGGAGAGGCGGTGGAACCGCTCCTGTTTGCGTTATTTAACGATCATGATTCCGCTGTCCGAGAAGATATTGTTCGCGCCCTCGGTGAGATCGGGCATGCACAGGCCGTCGACTATCTGTTCCGTGTCGTCAAGGAACCGGGATTGCGGCCTCTGGTGGTCGAAGCCCTGGGAAAGATCAAGGATGAGCGGGCCGTCCCCGTGTTGCAGGATATTGTATTGGGCAAGGGTCGCCCTGAGATGAACCGCATGATCGCCGGGTGTGGCGATGAATGGAATGAAGAAATGGTGACCATGGGGGTTGCCGCCCGGGCGCTGGGCATGATCCGCGACAACGGGACGATTCCCACGCTGGTGGCTGCACTCAAGAATACCGCGACCCGAGCGGAAGCGGCGGTGGCCCTGACCAAGTTCGGACCCACGGTGATCGCATCTCTTTTGCCATTGCTAGCGAGGGAGCCGGATGAGAACATTCGCTATCATGTTAAAGAGACCCTCACGGCAGTCGGCTGGAGACCGGGACGGATATGAAATGCGCAATGAACGATGAACCCAGGCCACCGGTTCCAGAAAGCCCCCGTTGGTTGCCTTGCATCGTGAATGGCTACGGGTAGCACGCCATGGGGAAAGATACGATCGAAACCCTCGTCTACGAATTGACCCACGAGGAAGAGTGGCGGCGCATGCGGGCCACGGCCGCCTGTCTGGCGGGCGGGCCGCGAGCGGTTCATGCGTTGATCCACGTTCTGCGGACCGGCGACACGGCCCTTGTCATTGAAGCGACCGGAATGTTGTCACGCATGAAGGATCCGGCCGCAGGGGTGGCCCTGGTCGGATTGCTCGTGCATCCGGAAGAAACGGTTCGGCAAGCCGGGGTAGCCGCGCTGGAACAAATGGCCGGTGTGCTCGATATGGAAACGGCCTCGGCTCTCGTTCAGCATTTATCCGACACACAGGATGAGGAAGTGCGTCGGCTTGTCACGCATTTGTTGGGAGTGATCCCGAATGCCATCCTCCCCCTATGCGCCATGCTCAAGCATGCGAACCCCGATGCGCAGATGACCGCCGCGATCATCCTGGAACACCTGCTCGATCCCCGTTCTGCTGACGGGGTCATCGATGCGATGGGAAGCCTTGCCGTGCGCGACATCGCCGCTCGTACGTTGAAAAAGCTCGGCGCCATTCGTGGTCGGATTGATACCTCCTTCAATGCGCTCCGGGATGTGGAAGGGGCTAGTGAACGCGAGGAAGCGCGAATGGAGACGATTATCGATTTGCTCCGCATCGGCCGGCCGAGCGTTGAGATCCTGATTGAGTATCTCGAAGACGAGGATTGGGTTGTACGTGAGGCGGCCGCAGATCTGTTGGGAAAGATCGGCGACGTTCGGGCAGTCGACCCGTTGATGAAGCGCCTGTCCGTCGATAAGGATACCGGCGTGAAAGAGTATGCCATCAAGTCGCTGGGGTTGATCGGCGATCCCCGACCCGCTCAGTTGTATATTGAAGCCATCCCCATCCGGCCGTTGCGCGTGTTTGCCATGGAGGCCTTGGCGAAGGTCAAAGATGTCGAGGTTCTTCGCCCCCACATGGCACTCTTTGAGAAACTGCGGACGGATCGTGACGGAATTGTCGCCTATAGTGCCGGGTTAATCGCCGACAAACTTGCCGCGATGGAAACGGCGCAACCGGTGGGGTCCCAAGGACCGGATGAACATGAGTGATGCCGAGCGAATAGAACAATTGATTGCCGCCCTTCGTGATGAGAACGAGGCCTTACGCGATCATGCCGCGGCCAGCTTGGGGCAGATGGGAGCCGATGCCGTTCCGCAGCTCATCGGACTGATGGCGGATGAAGATGTCGTCATTCGGGAAGCCGCCGCGAGCGCGGTGGTGCGAATCGGGCCGGTCGCCATCGATCAACTGGTGGAAGCCCTGACGGACGATGAATGGGCTATTCGCGAACAAGCGGCGAACGCGCTCGGCAAGTTACGCGACGCCCGGGCAGTCCCTCCGCTGGTGAAGGCGCTGGAGGATAAGGACGGAGCCGTGAGGACGGCGGCAGTATGGGCGCTTGAGCGGATCGGTGACCCCGGAGCCGTGCCGGGATTGGTCGAGGCTCTGGCAGACAGTACGGTGCGAGAGGATGTGGCGCGGGTCCTGAAAAAGATCGGCGATTCCCGAGCCGTGGATGCCTTGATCGAAGGTTTGATGGGCAATAATTGGATGGTGCGGCGGCATGCCGCAGAAGCGCTCGGAAAGATCGGGGATACGCGCGGAGTCGAGGCGTTGATTCATTCGTTGCAGGATGAAGACTGGCTGGTGCGCCGGAACGCGGCCGAATCGCTGGCGCGATTGGGGGCGAGACAGGCGATCGACCCGCTGTTGCCGCTGCTGGAAGATGAAAATACGATGGTGCAAGAAACCGTGGAAGGGGTCCTGGCCAGTCTTGGCTGGAAGGCGAGTCCTACCAACTAACCGGGGTGAAGGGAATAGATCATGGCTGATGAAGCGCCGGCGAAACTCATTCAGATCGGTCCCAAGGGTGGTCCAAAGAAGGATGGATTCAATTTGGTCACCGAGCGCGTCGTGTCGGTCAATCCGGAAATGAAACAGCTCGAGGTCGAGCTGCTGGCCTATGACGGCAAGACGGTGGTGCTCGATGTGGCGGAGGAGGCACAGGAGGATTTCCTCAAGCTAAGGCCCGGCGATGGCGCGACAATTCGCGTGGTCGAGGAGGGTGGAAAGCGCATTGCGAAGGGCTTTCGGATTCGAGCCAAGGATCCGAATGCAGCCAAAGCCGATGCCATGTTGCTCGATCTGAAGGATTCCCATTGGCTCAACCGAAAATATGCTGTCGAGGTTCTGGGAGAGTTGAAGGATTTGCGGTCGGTGGGCCCGCTGGTCGAGGCGTTGACGGATGAGGTCGGGGATGTCCGGCAACGTGCGTATGACTCCTTGATCAAAATGGGAGGGCAGGTGGTGTCGTCGTTGATTCCACTCCTCGTTTCCGAAGAAGATGAGCTGCGTCAATCGGCGACGGAGATTATTCGTAAGATTGGAAAGCCTGCCGTTGAGCCATTGGCGACGGCATTGGTCGAGGCGGACGATCGTCTGAAGACGCGAATCATGAAAGTGCTCGACCGGATGGGGTACAAACCCAAAAAGGTTGAGGAGAAAGTGGAAGAAACGAAGCTGCTCGGTTGAGGAGCCGGTAATCGCGTTATGCCAATGGCCCTCTGGCTGGACGGCCGACCGAAACGTGTCGGAAGCCCATACCCACCACTCGTTCCGAATCGTAGACATTGCGAAGATCCAGAAAGAGCGGCTGCCGCATCGCTTTCTTCAATCGATCAAAATCAAGATTTCGGAACTGATTCCATTCGGTCATGATCACCAGTCCGTCTGCTCCGTCTGCGACATCGTACGTGTCTTTGCAGGCAATCAAGCCGGGGAGCAACTTCGTCGTTTCTTCCATGGCGGCGGGATCGTAGGCTTTGACGACCGCTCCCTCCTTCATCATCTCTTTGAGAATGGTCAGCGACGGCGCCTCGCGCATATCATTCGTGTTCGGCTTGAACGAGAGCCCCAGAATGCCGAACGTTTTCCCCTTGAGTCCTCCCGCAGCGTCCCGGATTTTCTCCACCATCCGCATGTGTTGTTCATAATTGACCTTCGCCGCTGCACCGGCAATTTGCAGCGGATAGCCTACGCGCTCCCCCGTCTGAACGAGCGCCGCAAGATCTTTTGGAAAACAGGACCCGCCGAAGCCCGGTCCCGCATGCAGAAACTTTGAGCCGATCCGGTTATCAAGCCCCATGCCCCTCGCCACGATCTGGACATCGGCGCCGACTCGCTCACATACCGTGGCGACTTCGTTGATGAAAGAAATCTTGACTGCAAGAAAGGCGTTGGAAGCGTATTTGATCATTTCGGCCGTCGGAATGTCTGTGACGACGAACGGCGTTTCGAGGAGGTACAGCGGTCGGTACAGATCCTTCATGATCGCGACCGCCTGCTCACTATCCGCGCCAATGACGACGCGATTAGGTCGCATGAAATCTTCGATGGCGGAACCTTCGCGCAGGAATTCCGGGTTGGAGACGATGTCGAAGCGGTACCGACCCGTTTGATTGGCCCGTATCACTTCCCGCAATTTTTCGCCGGTTCCAACCGGGACGGTGGATTTCGTGACAATGACTTTATACCCGGTCATGTGGCGGGCGATCCCTCGCCCGACCTCTTCCACGAAGGAGAGGTCCGCTGAGCCGTCCGGGCGTGGAGGCGTGCCGACGGCGATAAAAATAGCCAGGGCCTTATCGACGGCTTTGGCGACATCCGTGGTAAAGGTGAGCCGGCTTTCCTTGATGGCCTTGGCGACAAGCTCAGTAATGCCGGGTTCATAGAAGGGGACTTCGCCCTTTTCGAGCATTGCGATCCGCTGGGCATCGGTATCCATGCATGTCACGTGGACACCAAACTCCGCAAAGCAAGCGCCAGTCACCAACCCAACGTATCCAGTTCCGATCACGCTGATATGCATGGAACGTTATCCTCCCCTTTCGATGAACATAGGACGTACAATCGCAAAAAGCCTCGTCAGTATAACAATGCTCATCCGACCGGGCAATCAATTCCACCGATTCATCGGCATGAGACGTGAATTGCAGATTCCCCGCGACTTCAGTAAGATTCAGCCTTTCGCGGTCCACAGGCAGGAGGGCCAGACGTGGGGACACAGACAGGTCCCATTCTTCGTCCGCTTGCAGTCATGATGCGGCCGGTCACGAAGACGATCCGTCCGGATGACACCCTCCTGGCCGCAGCCCAATGTATGCGGAATGCCAGGATGGGGGCCATCTTGGTCATAGATCAAAACCGTCATGTCGGGGTAGTCAGTGAGGCCGATTTGGTTCGGAAGGCCATGGCAAATGGGCTTGATGCGGCCAATGTGCTGGTTCGTTCGGTGATGAGCGCTCCCGTGGTGACAATTGATATCGGGCGTTCAGCCCACGATGCAAGCGATCTGATGGCGGAACACGGCATCCGACATCTGGCCGTGACCGAAGAGGGGCAGATCGTGGGTATGGTGTCGGTGCGCGACTTGCTTCGTTATTTCAAGAACTGGGGAACGTTGTGATCGGCGCCTGCTTTCCTCTTCTTCTCAATTTCCTTCCTGT
>JBEVJJ010000165.1:0-7176 GCA_040510255.1 Nitrospiraceae bacterium
AGCTCTGCGTATCCTGGATCACCGAGCCTGCCCTGGCTGTCGAAATCGAGGTCACCGACGTGTTTCATCAGACACCGGGACCCGGGACCGGCGAGAAGGCCTAAGCCGTGGAGACCGGCACGCTTCGACTCGAGGATCTCTGGCCCTGCCTCCAGGGGATCATTCCCGCCGCCTTAAGTACCTGCTCGCGCGACGGCACACCGAATATCACCTTCATCAGTCAGATTTACTACGTCGATACCAGCCACATCGCCATTTCCCATCAGTTCTTCAACAAGACCCACCGGAACGTGCGAGAAAATCCGTTGGCCTGCGCAATGATGTTCGACCCGCGGACGTTACAGACCTACCGGTTGCAGCTTCAGTTCAACCATTCTGAAGCCTCTGGCCCCCTCTTCGACTCAATGTCGCTACAGCTCCAGGCGATCGCGTCTCACGCGGGCATGGCGGACGTCTTCAGGCTGCAGGCAGCCGACGTGTATGAGGTCCTGCGCATCGAACGTGTGGAGGGCTTCACCCGGCTGCCCACTCGCCCGCCCTCGGAACTCCCTTCTCGGCTGTTCGTCAACCAAGACCTCGAGTCACTGCGGCTCTTCGTCGAACGACTCAACCGCTCGGAACTGTTGAACGACCTGTTGGAGACCTCACTCCAACTCCTCGATGAATTGTTCGGCTTCCATCACGCCATGATCCTGATGGTGGATGATCGGAACGCGAAGTTGATTACGATTGCCAGTCGGGGCTATCCCGAGAACGGAGTGGGCTCAGAAGTCGGCTTTGGAGAAGGATTGATCGGCATGGTCGCACGAGCACGACGCGCGCTCCGACTGTCCGCGATCGATCATAGTCTCCGCTACGCCCGTGCCGCGCGGGACCGTGCGGAAGCGGTGGCAGGGAGAGAGGCGGTCTGTCGTGAAATTCCACTCCCCGGCCTTCCTGGAGCTGCGGGACAGATCGCCGTCCCGCTCCTGGCTCGTAGCCAGGTGATAGGGGTTCTGGCAGTCGAAAGCACTGAACCCCTCGCCTTCATGAATCGTGAAGACACGATCCTGACGGTCGTGGCGGCACAGCTGGCTATTGGCATCGAACAACTCAGCCGCGATATGGAAGAGTCCTCCTCGGCCCCCCTCACACAACCCAAGTCTCCGCGAGTGACCAGCCCTCGGCCTCGTTCCAGACACTTCTGCTTCTATCACCAAGACGACTGTGTCTTCGTCGACGGTGAGTATCTGATTCGTAACGTCCCGGGTCGCATTTTGTGGCGTCTGCTCAAACAACAGGACCAAGGGCGTTCCGAGTTCACCAATCGTGAGCTCAGGATGGACTCGTGGCTCGGTCTTCCCGAAATCAAAGACAACCTCGAAAGTCGATTGATTCTACTACGCAAGCGGATGGAGCAGAAATGCCCGGACGTCCGCCTCGTCCCGCGAGGACGCGGCAGGTTTGCCCTGGAGACAGACGTCACGATCGAGTTATCAGAGAAGGACGCATGAGTCGGAGAATCCAGAGCGAGAGAATGACCAGCACAGTCGAAGCGAGAATACCGAAATCCTACCCTCGAAAATCCGAAAACGAGAATCGCCTTCAAAGAGGGAGAATGGAGCGGTCGCAAAGATCTCAGCGTGGGTAGACTGCAGATGGGCCGCCATAGACTAAAGGAGGTCGAGGATCATCGCGGGTCTCTCGTTTCTGCACCCGAGTTCTTTCCGAGCTAGGTCTCTCATCACCGTCGCGTACGCCGGCTAATTGCAATGGCCTCCGAACGTTTCCTGCCTATCGGTCGTCCAGGTCCCCCCGGCGCCGTTGCATTCGACACTGTTTTGTGACCCAACTCTCGCGGCATGCATCGACGCGGCCTGCGCTTCGATCGCGTCAAACTCTTTGGCTTTCTCGCGTATGTAGGCGAGCCGCTGACCACTGTTCCGAAAGACCGCGCCGACCGGATCGGCGGGACAACGCAACCCTCGTATCGCGTTTCGCTCTTGCTCGTCTCTGAATCCGATGCAGTTCGTGTAGTCGTTGAGCCAGCGCGCCCAATAGGCACCTTTGGGATGTCCCATGTCGGCGGCTTTCTTAAACCACTGAATCGCCACTGCGCGGTTTTGCGGGACGCTCATGCCGAATTCATACATGCGCCCCATGGCAAATGCAGAGTCTTGAAATTGTTCGGCGCTTTTGGAATAGAGGCGCGCAGCCTCCACCCAGTTCTCGGGAACCCCTTTTCCGAGCTCGTACATGAGTCCGAGCGTTTTTTGACCGACGGGATTGCCTTGATCTGTGGATTTGCGATACCACTCGGCAGCTTGCCGTTCGTTTTTCGGGACCCCCTGGCCGAATTCGTTCAGCTGGCCCATGGCGAGCTGGCAGCCGTCGTTCCCCATGTCTGCACATTGTTGATACAGTTTCGCGGCCTTTTCGAACTGCTTCTGTTTGTACAACCGATAGGCTTCAGCCTTGATCTTCATACCCGGTCTGGTGTCATTCCGATCCTCCTCTTGCTTCTCGATATACTTGGGTGCGGCCTTATCACCGAGCTCCGCCGCTCGATTCATGAGCTCTCGCGCCTTCTTCTCGTCCTGCGGAACACCCGTGCCGAGGCGATACATTTCAGACAGCCGCCTGACAGCGGCGGCATTCCCATTGTCCATGCCTTTTTGATACCACCGGGCCGCCGCGGCGTGATCCTCCGTTACCCCGGTTCCTTGTTCATAGAGAATCCCCAGGACCAGCGGGGCCCGCATGTGGCCGGCGTTGGCGGCCCGCTCCAACAACGGAATGGCTTCTTTGTACTCTTTCGATACGTAGAGCTTGATGGCACCGGCGCACCACATGGATTCCACATTACCCGACCGTGCCTTCGCCAGGTGATCCTGTAACGCGATTCCCGCCGGGGCTCTATCAAGGCATTGCTCGAGCAGCCCTTGGGCTCCAAAGAGTGGCTGGCCGGTCAACATGAGCCAAGGCACCAGTATCAATATCCCTAGCAATAGTCGGACGCACATGATCCCTCCTCCCGCCAGGCTGCGCGGAAAGCAAATCAGTAGCTTCTTGCTGCTGACGAACGACGAGATGTTCGAAGACGTATCCCAGGAGGATGGTACCGACAAACGGAAAGAGCCCTGATGCGACTGTGTTCATCGCCGGCCCCTTAGGTAGAGAACAGGGGCCCCAAAGCTACCGCCGGAGAACCGACGGTGTCAATAACAGCCGAAAGACCATGAATCCGATCGTTCGATCTTCATGGTCAGGCGGTGTGAGGTCTGCTGAGCACAACCGGCGCAGGGATACAATCAGACCTCGTCGACTGATTCCACATCGGCGTCACAGGGCTGCTCTTCGGTCACGAATCAATCTATCCATAGGATATCCAAGACTCCGTCCTTTTTGTGCCAGCCGTTCAAATGTCGCGGGGTCCATCTGCGGCGAGCGGGAAAGAATCCAGAGGTGCTCACGATCCGGCGTGCCCACCAGGGCCGCGTGATAGTCGTCATCGAGATCAAGGATCCAATAGTTGCCATCACGGGACGGGCCGACGAGTCGGGCGAACCAGTTATCGAACACCACTGCGAGCCGCGAATTGGTTTTTGCATCGACCACGGTCGCGACGCCGTCGGCCATGTCCGTCTTCCCTTCATCGGTTACGCACTCGTTGTGAACACCGATGGTGCCGTCCGGACGCTTCGTGTACACCGCCTTCGAATCTACGCAATGTCGCTGAAACCACATGGGCAGCCGCGCAATCTCGTACCATGTGCCGGCATAGCGGGTGAGATCGACCGACTCCACAGCGGACAAATCCTTTTTCGTCTCCATCCCGGCACAGGCGCCCAGGAAGAGTAAGGCGGTAGCTACAACAATAGAGACACGAGTCCATTGTTCGCTCGATAAGCACATAGGATCCTCCAATCACTTGGTGAAGCGCCGAATCTCCACCCGTATCACCGGCGAATGTCTTACAGTAGCCATTCAAGTTGATCGAGAACCCCACACTGACCCGAAAGAAGTTTTATTCTGGCGCGTGAAAGATCGAACCAGGCGGCTCTCGTGTGCGGACGTGTCGTGCACTTTGTCGAGATCAATCTATCCAATCGCGTTCCGATAGATCCGCTTGCGTGGGCGACCACAGCCATGGGAATTCCGGAAGGGTTTCGCACGGCAAACCCAGAAGGGCCGCTCCGATAAGTGCGAAGGCGACTGGCTCGCCTTGTCCACACATGCTGCACCTAACGTCAGTGGTATGGAGCTATTCATTTGAGTTCATGCACGACACTATCGTCCGTCTTCAAATGTCCGCGGGGGATGGACGCGCAGTTGCTGCTCCTTCGTCAGGATCTGTCGCGCCTTGAGATAGCCCAGGGCCTTCGCCTGTGTGATCCTGCTCCGAACCTCCTCGAGTCCGCGCACGGCGGTCGCGATCTTCTCTTCGGGCGCCGGCGTCTGCCCATCTTGATCCCGCAGGAGATTCAGGAGCTTGAGCTCGACTCCCTTCAGCTTCGCCTGCTCGATCAACACTGTTTTTCTCGTCTCGTTTTTCGCAGCCACTAACGACGCCGTCTGCTCTGTACTGAGCCCGAGTGGCCCGGTTTGGTCGAGAAAATAACCGAAGCCGAGCGGGTCTTGACGCTCTCCATGACCGGCGCCCGTATGCCCGGCCCGCTCCCTTTCAGCCATATGGCGCGGGCGGTTCTGTTTCAGCTCGGCCAGTTTCTTGCGCTGTTCGTCCGTCAACTGGGCGTCGATCTGGTCCGACACTTCAAAGATCTTGCCGAACAGCACCCCTTCCGTCTCACCCGTCTTCTGCATTTTGGCGTGGATCATCTGGGGATCCACATCCGGCCGCATCACCAGCTCATCGGCCTCCACGCGGCTGAGATCGATGTCTGTGCCCAACCGCAGCACTTCGCGGCGTGCGCCTTCCAGCAACGAGTGAATAGACCGCGCCTGGGCATCGGTCAGGCGCAACTCATCACGGTAGCCGTTGTAGACGCGTCCAATGCCCTCCAAGGACATCATGCCGATTTTCGTGTTGAATCCCTGCGATAACCGAAATGTCATGGCCGGATGCGCCGCCTCGCGAACCTTCGCCTGCTGATCAGCATTGAGGATCCCGCGCAGGCTGGCCAGCGTGTCGATGAAGAAATTGAGCTCATCAGTCTCAATCCCTCCGGTCAGCGTATTGGCGACACGGTACTCATTGTCCCGCAATAGGCCGTGGCGGCGTTTCTCCTCCAGCTCCTGGAACATGCCGACCAGCACCGCCTCCTTCATCCACATCTCGGTCTTGAAGTGCTGAACGAGCCCGGCCATGGCCTCCTTCTGCTGCGGCGTCAGTCCGAGTTTATGGCCGAGATGCGCATAGGATCCGGCAATCTGTTCGATGGCTCGGATCATGCGTGGACCAGGCGTGAACTCCATGTCATGTGACTGGGCAGTAGCCAGTTGGCTCCACAGACACCCCACCATCACCACCGCCAGCATCAGTGTTTTCATCGGTACACCCCTTGATGGATGCCGAATCCCGCGCATCCTTGCAACCGTTTTCAACCGAGACCCTGCCCGTCCGGATGTAGGGCCGGAGAAGAGCACAGCATAGGACGCAGGATGTCGTCAAGCCGGATATGGTCACGGCCGAAGCAGACGACGAATTTGCCGTCCTTTGCTCTACCTAGAATTGAAAGCCCATGCCGAATATGTAGGAGTCATCAACCTTCTTGCGATCGGGCGCAGGCTGCGTATTCAGTCGAAAGTCGTACTCGAAGGTGACGTAGAGGGTCTGATAGACAGCGACACGGATGCCCTGATCTGTGGTAATGCGGACGGCATTCCCATACTTCAGATCGTAATACCCGTCGAACCGTTGAAAGAGTTTTATTCGAGGCGCAAGGGTATGCTCGAACCGCCAGCTATAATGGACGGAGGGCGTTTCAGTCCGCGGCACGGTCGAGTAGTGTTCGTCGACGTAGGCCATGCCGAGAGTGCCGGAGAGCGTGGTCCGCTCCATATCCAAGAATTGATACCCGGCGCCGGCCCCCAACGTGGTGCGGAGATCCAGATTTTGAAACAGGTCATGCTCGACCATGCCGGACGTGTTGAGAAAGACTTTCTCGGTGAGGAAGTAATCATACTTCAATTGGCCCATCCAGTTCCTCGCCGTCACCTGTTCGTTGGCTTCTCCATAGTTGTATTTGCCTTCTACGAACAATCGCTGGCGATGGGCCTCCAGTGTGACCCGGCCGATGGCGTTGACTGCCGTCGTGTTGGTATTGCCCGAGGTATGGTTTCCGCCGATCGTGAACGTCCCATCATGTTTGAAGTGCCCGATATTGATGCCTTTGACCTGGGACAAGGCAATAGGACCGTCCTGCTCGAGCTCCGTTACGTCGCGGAATTCATGCCCACCTAAGAAGAAATCCGAAACCGCGCCTTTCTTCTCTCCAAGCACTCTGACCCGCATCGGCTTGGTGGACGTGACACGCACCACTTTCGTCCAATCAATCTTCATCTCCCCATATTCCGTCTTGAGAATCAGAACGTTGTCTTCCATCTTCACCACCTCACCGTCGAGGCGATCTCCATTACGCATATCGACTTCGTCGGCCCATATCGGAGCGGGGACCACACAGATGATGACCGCAAGAACTAATCGGCGATGGACATGTCTAGGTTTCAGCAAGGCAAGACTCCCCGACTTGGCCGGTGTGCATATCTACGCCAGGAGAAATGTGAGGTCGGCGCCGGTGTCGATGGCAGGACCGTGATACGGATCAGTCACGAAGGCGCCTGCTCTGCTTCAACCGGCGAATAGATCCGATCGCCCGCGTCGTCGCATGATAAGGAGGCCGACCATGATCGCGAGCAAGACGGCCACCGCTACGATGACGACCGTGCTGTGCAACAGGGGAGACAACCGTCTCCATTCTTCACCGAATCCATAGCCGACGACAATGAACGTTGTCGACCACAGGAAGGCGCCGCAATAGGCGTAGAGCGCGAAGACGTTCAGCGGAAGGTTCGACGCGCCCGCGAGCAAGGCGGCAAGGTGCCGGATGCCTGGTATAAAATACGCAACCAGCAATGCATACCTTCCCCATCGCTGGACCCAGGTCTGTCCGTATGCGATGTGCTCGGGGGTGAGACGCAGAATGGGACCCAGTTTCGTGACCACTTGCGAACCGG
>JBEVJJ010000166.1:0-10127 GCA_040510255.1 Nitrospiraceae bacterium
ACTGACGTGGGTGCCGACCGATCTCCCCACCGGTCCGTTCGTCTTTCTGGCGCCTGCCGAGGCTCTGTGGCAGAACGTGAAGGTAGCCGGCCTTTTCGCCATCGTGTTCGCTACCCCCTACATTCTAGTGGAGACCTGGCAATTCGTTGTACCGGGACTCCACTCTCAGGAGCGACGATTTGTGGGCCCATTCGTCATTTTGAGCACGCTGGCTTTTTACGTCGGATTGTCCTTTTCATTTTTCTTTGTTCTGCCGTTCGCTTTGAATTTCTTAATTTCCTATGGCGTCAATGCCGGCTTCATTCCGCAATTGTCCATCGCGCAATATGTAGGGTTTGCGCTGTGGTTTCTGCTGGTATTCGGCCTCATTTTCGAGGTGCCGCTGGCCATCACGCTCTTGGCAAAGTTGGGGTGGGTCGATGCGCCGTTGCTCAAACGGTATCGGAAATGGGCGTTCCTTGCGTCGTTCATCTGTGCCGCCATCCTGACACCGACGCCGGATCCATTTAATCAATGTCTCATGGCTTTGCCGATGTATGTATTTTATGAAGTCGGCATCATCAGCGCGGGCATTTTCAACAAGAAGGCAAAAACACCCGCAGGGGAAACATCCGTTACCACCAGAGATGGAGGGACGACCACCCCTACGGTCCCATCGCCTGTTCCGCAGGCGGCATTGGCAGGTGACAGCGAGTATGTTGGTGTGACCGGGTCCACTGTCCGTCGGCGATAGACTGCATGCTCAACATCGGGGTGTTGGTGGTCAGCAGCAAGATTGTTTCGGGGGAAGCTGCGGATACGGGTCGTGAGACAATTGAACAGATGATCACCGGACTGCCAGGAAAGACCGTGGCCTATGCCTGCGTGCCTGACAATCGGACAGCCATTCGTGAGGGCCTGGAGAAGATGTGCGAGGAGGCCGCGCCGGATGTTATCTTGACGATCGGCGGCACCGGGGTGCGCCCGACCGATTGGACGCCGGAAGCAACAAGGGACGTGATCGAAAAAGAACTTCCGGGTATCGGTGAGGCAATGCGCCAAGAGAGTCTCAAGAAGGTTCGCACGGCGATGTTGTCCCGCGGAACAGCCGGCATTCGCGGGAAGGCGTTGATCATCAATCTGCCGGGCAGTGCCAGGGGCGCGAAGGACAATCTAGCCGTCATTCTGCCGATTCTCGATCATGCTCTGGAAAGGATAACCGGACGCAAGGGCGTTTCTACAGATGTATAGCCACAGGAGTACCCATGCCTCGCGAACTTAACGTCATTTCTCATCCCGGGTCAAACAGTGGTGACAGCTGCACCTACATGTGGGCCTGCGCCATCTGCGACGAGAACGAAACTTGCCAAAAGGATAAAGAAGGACATAGCCGCTGGCTCGTAGGCAAGCGGATGGAGCGCATCGAATACAAAGTCCTCGTTATGAGCAATAAGGGTGGGGTTGGAAAGAGCACGTGCACCACCAATCTGGCCGTTAGTCTGGCGCTCAAAGGCTGGCATGTGGGTATTTGCGACATGGATATTCACGGTCCGAATATTCCCAAGATGGTCGGCGCCGAAGGACAAAAACTCAAGATCAGCACCTCGGGCGGAATCATTCCCTTCCAGGCATACAATCTCAAGATTGCCTCCATGTCGTTCCTGCTCCAGAATTCGGATGATCCGATCATTTGGCGCGATGCGTACAAGTATGAGTTCATCAATCAGCTCCTCGGCGGGGTCGAGTGGCAGGACCTGAATTTTCTCCTGGTCGACCTACCGCCCGGTACTGGCAACGAATCCGTCACCACGATCGATCTTCTGGGAAATGTCAGCGGTGCGGTCATCGTCACCACGCCGCAAGAAGTGGCGTTGCTGGATTCGCGAAAATCAGTCACCTTTTGCAAAGACAGCGAAGTCCCGATTATCGGGATTATCGAGAACATGAGCGGATTGGAATGTCCACACTGCCACAAACATATCAATGTGTTCCGCAAGGGCGGGGGCGAAGCCTCGGCCATGGACATGGGTATCCCATTTTTGGGTCGAATTCCCTTGGATCCGGACGTTGTCACGCAGTGTGATGCAGGAGAGCCGTATGCGCTGTTCAATTCCGATACGGCGACGGCCCAATCCTACCACGACATCGCCAATCAAGTGGAAGCGTTCTGCAAGCGGAGCGGGTCTCTGTTAAAAGTCGGCCCGCGGCATCAACATTGAGAGGAGCACAGGGGTGAAAGCGGCGGATGCGAAAGGCGGACTGACCGCACTTCACGACGCGCAACGCGTCGTTCTGGACGCGACGACGCCGTTGGGGTTGGAAAAGGTGTCTCTCCTGGATGCGCTCGGGCGGGTGTTGGGCGAGGATGTCGTCGCGCAACGGGACAATCCTCCCTGGGACAATTCGGCGATGGATGGTTTCGCCGTCCGATGGGAGGACATCAAGCAGGAGCACGCGATCACCAAGCCCGTGACCCTGGCCGTGATCGAGGACGTACAGGCAGGACAAATGCCCATGCATTCCGTGGGACCGGGGCAAGCCATCCGCATCATGACCGGTGCGCCGATTCCAAAAGGATCCGATACCGTCGTGAAAGTGGAGGATACGGAACACACTCCTGATTCCGTGCGAATCTTCAAACCGGAGCCGCGGGCGTCCAATGTCAGACCCCAGGGCGAAGACGTCAAGAAGGGCGAGTGCATCATCGCGAGAGGCACGCAGATTCGTCCGGGAGAAGCCGGGATGCTCGCAATTCTGGCACAGTCATTCGTCTTCGTGTATCAACGACCGCGGGTGGCTATCCTGTCCACCGGTGACGAATTGGCCGACCTGGACGAGCGGTTTAGCGAAGACAAGATTATCAATTCCAATAGTTATGGGATTGCTGCGGCGGTGCAAGAGGCCGGTGGGATTCCGTTGCTGCTTGGGATTGCAAAGGATACCCCCTCGGCGCTCAAAGAGAAGATCGCCCACGGACTCAACGCCGATATCCTCGTCTTGTCGGGCGGCGTGTCGATGGGAGACTATGATTTCACGAAGGCGGTGTTCCGGGACCTGGGTGCGGAGATGAATTTCTGGAAGCTCGCAATTCGTCCCGGGCAGCCGTTGGCGTTCGGCAAGATTCAAGGCAAGCTCGCTTTCGGGTTGCCGGGTAATCCCGTCTCTTCAATGGTGACCTTCGAGCAATTGGTCAGACCGGCCATGTTGAAGTCGGGAGGGCATCGGAGTTACGGGCGTCCGCTGGTGCAGGCGATCTTTCAGGAAAACTTTTCCAAGCGCACCGACCGGCGTCACTTTCTCCGCGGCGTTCTCTGGAATGAGGAGGGCATTTTCAAAGTGCGCACGACCGGCGATCAGGGGTCCGGTATTCTGACATCAATGGTCAAAGCGAATTGTCTGATCGATATTCCCACCGAGGTCGGACACGTCAATGCGGGTGACACCGTGACGGTGCAGCTGCTGACTGGATCGGTCTGGGCCGGGCCTGCAGGACATCAGTCTTCCGGCAGCCACCGTGTATCTTGTTGCTGAGCAACCGGTCTGAGGGCACGCACATGAGGGTCCCCATTCTCAGTTTCGTCGGACGGTCCAACAGCGGCAAGACGACGCTCATCGAGCGAGTCATTCCCGAGCTTGTGCGACACGGCTATAAGATAGCTACCGTGAAGCATGCGGGACATGGGTTTGATCTTGATACGGAGGGGAAGGATAGCTGGCGCCACAAGTTGGCCGGCGCCAGTTCTGTGATCGTGATGTCGAAAAGCAGTTTGGCCATGTTTGCGGACGTCTCCGATCAAATGAAAGTGGAAGAGGTTCGAGATCGGTATCTCGATTCGACCTATGATTTGATCATAGCCGAGGGCTGGAGAGGTGAGGACTATCCCAAGATCGTCGTCGTGCGGGACCATGTCAGCGAGGTACCGGTGTCAACCGATGGATTACTGGGAGTGGTTACCAATAAGCCGGTCGAGACGCAGGTTCCCCTGTTTGACCCCGATGATGTTCCCGCCATAGCCGCGCTGATCATGCGGCATTTTCCCAGACGCTTGCGAGATGATGCGTAAACCTCCGGCCATTGTGATCGGGGCGATCATCGCCGGCGCAGTGGCTTTCGGAGGGGCAGCGATTCCCCTGACCAATCACCCGACCTTCTGTGCGAGTTGCCACACAATACGGCCCTCGCACGATAGTTGGATACGCTCCACGCATAAAGAGGTGGAGTGTGTCAGTTGCCATGTCAGACCCGGCATAGAGGGGTGGGTCCATGACAAAGCCTGGAGTGGGACGAAGGACCTGGCGATCTATCTCTTCGGCTCACCGCCGGCGCCGCACGATCTTCGCGCACACGTCGATTCCTCGATGTGCCTCAGTTGTCACCGGAATATCTTGCGTGTGTCTGAAATTGCGGTCCGCGATCTGCCTTCTCCGGTGAAAAGCGTCGGGCTGATCATGAGTCATCGCAAGCACATGGAGGCCTTCGGACAACGCGAGAAGGGAGAAGGGTGCACGACCTGCCATTCCGGCATCGTTCATGACCGTCCCATCAAGGGATACCCGGTCGTGATTCCCCGCGGACATGTCTCCGCCGACACACAACCGTGGCCTCCCGACTATCCTGAGGGTTCTGTCCTGCGTGCGCGCGCGATGGCCGACTGCTTTCGCTGCCATGACAACAAGACGGAGCATCAGGGCAGGGTGTTGAGCCGCAAATGCGAGACGTGCCACCTTCCTGAGAAACTCAAGGAGTTTCTGTCCTTTTAACCTAACCCGGACGACCGGTTATCGATATGTCCAGCGCCGTGATTGAAGTCAGAAATCTTACCAAGCGATTCGGGGACTTTACCGCAGTTGACGGGATCTCCTTCGACATCCGCCCCGGCGAGATCCTGGGCGTGCTCGGTCCGAATGGCGCGGGCAAGACGACCACCATTCAGATGTTGCTCGCTCTCATCACTCCGACAGCGGGATCCATCCGGATATTCGGACTCGATCTGGCGACCCATCGGGAGGAAATCCTCCAACACGTCAATTTTTCGTCCACCTATATCTCCATGCCCTATTCCCTGACGGTCGAGGAGAATCTCAAGGTGGTGGGGGGGCTGTACGGTTTGTCGACGCTTCAGAAACGCATCGACGAGATCGTGAAAAAATTAGAGATGGAAGAGATGCGACATAAATTGACGAGGAAGCTTTCATCGGGACAGATGACCAGACTCACGCTGGCCAAAGCATTTCTTACGGAGCCAAAGATTCTTTTCCTCGACGAACCGACGGCGAGTCTCGACCCCGACATTGCGCACAAAATCCGCGCCATTTTGAAAGAGGAGCGACGATCGAGCGGCGTCAGCATGCTGTACACTTCGCATAACATGCGGGAAATGGAGGAGATGTCGGACCGTATCATTTTTCTCCAGCGCGGCAGGATTGTCGCCGAGGGCACGCCGCAAGAGATCGTGACGCGGTTCGGACAGGCCGATCTTGAGGAGGTGTTTTTGAAATTGGTGCGGGAGGAGTGAAACGGGGAAGAGGGTAAAAAGAATGAAGCTGCATCGGATCAGAGCCTTGGTCACGCGCCATCTCTATCTCTATCGGCGGAGTCTTCCGCGGATGATGGAAATCTTCTATTGGCCGTTCCTAGACCTCGTGATCTGGGGGTTTATCACGATTTACCTGATGAAATTCCAAGCGCAAATCCCGGGCGTGGTGACCTTTTTTCTTGGCGCGCTGATCCTCTGGGACGTACTCTTTCGTGCTCAGCAGGGTATTGCGATCTCATTCCTGGAAGAAATCTGGGCACGTAATCTGATGAATCTCTTTGCAAGTCCGCTCAAACCCAGTGAATTTCTTGCTGCAACTATGGTGATGAGCATGTTCAAGGTGACGGTGGTCTCGATCGTGATGTCCGTGTGTGCCGCGGTGTTCTATTCTTACAATATCTTCATGATCGGCGTCTGGCTCATCCCGTTCATCGTCAATTTGGTGATCACCGGATGGATCATCGGTGTGCTCACGACATCGTTGATCATGCGATTCGGGCAGGAGGCGGAAGTGCTGGCCTGGAGCATGGTATTCCTTTTTCAGCCGATCTCCTGTGTCTTCTATCCGATGGAGATCTTGCCGGGGTGGTTGAAGGCCATCGCCATGATCAATCCTGCGGCTCATATTTTTGAGGGCATGCGGGCAGTCCTCACCACTCACTCCATGCCTCTCGCCAGTCTAGCTTCGGCGTCGGGCCTCAACCTCGTCTACCTGGGGATGGTGGTTGGCTGGTTCCATTACACCTTCGCTGTCTGCAAAGACCGTGGCTCCTTGGTTCGTGTTGGCGAATAGCAACGATCACGACTGACGCACCTCATCGAGCCGGCCCATTCAATACCCTAAGGTGCTCCTGGATGCCCACGACGAGCCGGGTAGGACAACACGCAACGCGAACATGATTCGGCATGCGGTCAAGACCGTGTGTCGTGAATGGCTGTCAGATGCGGCGTGGTTCAGGGCGACGCATGAAAGTCTCGCGACGGCTGACGTGTCCTTGTAAAGGCGCGGCCGGGGAGCAAACTCCAAGCGTGTTAAGCAGCAGCTCTGGTATTGATTTCGATCACCGTGGCGGACTGGTCCTTCGCGTCACATTGCAGTTCCCACCGGCTCTGCACGACAAGCCGGGATCCGTCGCGGCGGACGTGAACGAGGGAGCCTTCCCAGTAGCCGTTATGCTCAAGTTCTCGCTCGATGTGCTGTAACGGCACTGGAAAGATGGTCTGTAGGAGACTGTGCGATTGTTTTCCGATCGTTTCCCGGTATTCCCACCCATAGAGATTCTCCGCGCCCTTGTTCCAAAACCTAATGGTGCCGTCGGGCTTGCGTACCATGAGGGCATCGTGCTCAATGTCGACAAAAATATCCTTGTTCAGGAGGGAAGTTGAGAGGGATTCATCCCGGCATTTGATGGTTCGCGCGGGGTTTCCTCCCACCATCAATCCGGGCGCGACATTCTTGGTGACCACCGAACCGGCCGCGATCACCGCACCCCGTCCGATATGCACACCGCTCAGAAGAATGGCTCCCGTCCCGATCCAGACGTCATCCTCGATGACAATGTCTCCCTTGGTGACCAGCAGTTGCTGTTGCATGGGGATCCCTGGCGCCGTGCCGTGATCGTAGGGATAAAAGCGGCAATTTGAGGCGATCATGACGTGGTCGCCGATGCGGATGTTCGCCAGGAAGGCCATCATTTCACAGCGCGAGCCGATCGAGGTGAAGCGACCGATTGTGATCGATCCTCCGCTAGCTGTGACAAGATGACTGAACCGCTCAATGCAGACCCTGTCACCAAGATTCACTGCTCCGCCCCCCAGGCTTTGGAGGAGCTCCACGCCGTTCCCGACAAATATATTCGAGCCCAAGTGAAGGTCCCTGTGCCGAACCTCGGCGGTCGGGGCAATGTATCCGAAGGGGCTCATGAGAGCCAATAATTGGTTTTCGTAATATTGAGGGTGGGGTAATGGAGCCCATGTCGCGATCCGTGTGGCGGCGCGTCCCCATCGTGTCAGCCCCGCATGGCGCATCCACCAACCGGCCCACAGTTCTGCAAGACGCCCCACGTAGTGTTCCCGTAACATGCTGGTCCCACCTCGCAACCCATCGGTCCGCCACGAATTCCAGAAATTCGCCATGAGTCGGTAGCACCTTCCCATCATGTCATGCTCTCCGTCTGGTGAATGAGGACACACATGATTGACGATACCTATGCGACATTGGCTCTACAAAATAGTGGATTTCCTTTTTTTTTTCAATACCGTAGTCTGTACAGACGTACGCAGTTTGGTCCTCAGAGAGAGTGTGACGGTTAGGTAGTTAACTTTATTACGTAATTAAGCCCATGAGCTATGCATTACTGGCGCTTGCCCCGTGTTCAAAGTGTGTGATAGGGTGCAATTGCTTCATTGCTGGGTCTGGAGATGAAGCGTAAGACGTCAGACCAAATATCGATGTTGCCTTGCCCGGAGATCTAATCGGAAGTCAGACCAAGCCGCCTTCGTTTGCGTCTTCGGCCCGTTCCTTTCTGGTTCTTTCCGTTGATCAAGACAATATCCCTTTACCTACTTAAGGAGGAACCCGATGGGTTCGAAGATTTATGTCGGTGGGTTGCCGTACGCGGCAACCGAGCAGGAGTTGAGTGGTCTGTTTTCTTCGCACGGCGCGGTGCAGTCCGCCCGGGTAATTACGGACAAGTTCACCGGTCAGTCGCGAGGGTTCGGCTTCGTCGAAATGTCCTCGGACGAGGAGGCCAAGACCGCGATCGGAGCGCTCCATGGAACCGATTTTGGCGGTCGGACGTTGACCGTGAATGAGGCACGACCCCAGGAACGATCAGACGGAGGTCGAGGTCAAGGTGGGTTTAACGGTCGCGGCACCAGTCGCGATCGCTGGTAATCCGGTTAGGAAGAAAACAAGCGGCAGTCATCATTCGATGGCTGCCGCGTTTCTTTTTCTACTGGCGGAAGAGAATGTTCGATTGGGCGTTTACTCCGGCAAAGGACGGTTCTTCGTCTCGGGGGCGAAGGGAAGAATAGCCAACCCGAGCAGGTAGATCAACGCAACCGCGGCGGCGGCCCGACCGAAGCTGCCGAGTATGGCGACCAAAGTGCCGGTCAGGTATGGACTGGCCGAAGCAACGATCCGCCCCGCGTTGTAGCAGAATCCGGCCCCAGTCGACCGTAACCTAGTGGGGTACAATTCCGGAAAGTACAGGGGAAATCCCCCAAATATTCCTTTACTGAAGAAACCGAGTATCGGGAGCAGGAGAATCACGGTAGCATAGGTGTGCGAGAAAAAAAATGTGAGCGGCATCAAGAGAAGGCTACCGGTGTTCATCAACGCAAATATCGGTTTTCGGCCAAAGCGATTCGCAAGGACCCCGAAGCTGAAATAGCCCAGGAGCGCTCCGACGTTGAGGATCATCACGGCATAGCTGACACGCGCCGCAATGAGAGTCGGCTCTTTCCCTGTCAACTCCGGAAGGGAATGAATCAAAGTCGGGGTCCAGTTCGTTGCTCCCCAAAGTCCGAAGACCGCAACGAAGGCCAGTCCCGTGCCCGTCCACGTAGAGCGTTGTAGCGGTCCTTCAAACAAGCGCCTGATTCGCTTCACAGGCGGTTCTGAATCGTGTTCTTTGACATGCAACCGTTGCCAACGGGGTGAGTCCTGCGTGTAGCAAGAGATCAGCCACGCCGAAACGATTGCCACAGTCCCCAACGCAAAAGAGCCTCGCCATCCGAATTCGGTGGCCAGTAGGTTGACGGCTGCCGCAAGAAAAAATCCGAATCCCCATGCGGATTGAAGAAATCCCGCTGCCTGTGCGCGACTCTGGTCCGGCCATGTCTCAGACACCAACGCGGCTCCCGCAGCCCATAATCCGCCGATACCGATACCGGTCACCAGGCGAAGCAACGCCAGGTGCCACCAATATTTGGACAAGGCAGCAGCTCCCGTGGAGACGGCGATGAGGATGACCGTGAGCACCAGGATCTTCCTGCGTCCGATTTCATCGGCGACCGCTCCGAGCCAGACACCGCCAATGGCCCATCCAACCAAGAAAATCGAAAAGATGAGACCACCGTACCAACCAATCTGTGTCTGTGCGACGGGCGACTCGGCTGCGGTCTGGAGCAAGTCTTGAAGCGCCGGCGTGAGGACCAGCGAATAAATCATCGTGTCCATGGCGCCCAGAACCCAGCTTAGCCACGTGACGAGGAGGATTCTCAGTTGGTGGGGCGAGGCGTCGCGCCAAGCAAATCCCGGGTGTTTTTTGAGAGAAGCTCCGAGACGTGATTGGAAATCGGCTGGCGTGTCAGCTGGCAATGTCATGCCGGTGAGACGCCGTGGGGTACTCTATCGTCATCAGTCGGGTCATTCATCTAGAGACCGCAGTTGAAGGTCGTCAAAATACGTCACTGCATCCGATGTTGTCCAGAGGCCGATCCGGCCTTGAGCGAAGGTCCGGTCGCAAAGTTGAAAGATCGTTTCATCATCGTACCGGACCTGGATTTCGCAACCATGCTGAATGACGCGCAACGCGTGCCAGTCCCGTTGCCCGACCGTGCGGCTATGATTCTTCATCAACTGGCGAACACCTTTGACGACCCGGT
>JBEVJJ010000167.1:0-6613 GCA_040510255.1 Nitrospiraceae bacterium
GGTTGATCGCGAAGGGCTATCACATCGTATCGGGCGGCACCGATACCCATCTCATGCTGGTCAATCTCACGAACAAAGGTCTGACCGGCAAGGAAGCCGACACAGCGCTCGATGCGGCCGGCATCATCGTCAACAAGAACGCCGTCCCTTACGATGAAAAGCCCCCGGCCGTGGCCAGCGGCATTCGGATCGGAAGTCCCATCGTGTCCACCCGTGGCATGCGCGAGCAAAACATGCGGGAAATAGTGACGCTGATCGATCGCGTCCTTCAGCAGAGGCAGGATCCACAAACGCTCGAGAATGTGCGTGCCGAGGCGAAAGCCTTGTGCAGCCGCTTCCCCGTGTTCTATGCCTACGACACGTCTCCCGTTTGACGAGGACGGCGCCAGGTGAAGTGCCCCTTCTGCGACGATGTGGAGGACAAAGTAGTCGACTCGCGGATGGCGAAGGAAGGCGAAGTCATCCGACGTCGTCGAGAATGCCTGTCCTGCAAACGCCGATACACCACCTATGAACGGGTGGAAGAGACCATGCCGGCCGTCGTGAAAAAGGATGGGCGACGCGAGCCGTTCGACCGCACAAAAATCGTGTTCGGCCTGAAGAAAGCATGCGAGAAACGCCCGATCAGTACGGCCACGATCGAAGCCGTCACCGACCGCATCGAGAAACGAATTCAAGAATTGGGAGAAACGGAAGTCGGCAGCACGATGGTCGGAGAGGAAGTGATGAAGGAGCTTTCTCAACTCGACCAGGTCGCCTATGTCCGGTTTGCCTCCGTCTATCGGGAGTTTAAGGACATCGATCAGTTCATGGACGAAATCAAGACGCTCGCCCAGCAACGTCGGGAACGATAGATTCTCTCCCGTTTTTACACCCATCCGGGATTCAGACATTCGACCCACCTTCTGGTAGGATGGAGGCAATCACTATCCAGGTGAATATCATGGCGGTAGCCCCACTCAAGCGCGAACGAAAAAAAACGTTCTCCCTGCTCAAACGTCCGTCGCACGGCGCCACGTATGTCGTCATTATCGGCGCCGGTCACGGCGGCACAGCGTTGATGGAAATCTTTGCCGCCGACCCTCTGGTCCGCATTGTCGGTGTGGCCGAGATCAGCTCGCGCGCCCGCGGTTTGGTCCTCGCAAAGCGGTTACGTATCCCCGTGACGCGCGATTACCGCCGCTTGCTGGATCTGGAACGGCTCGACCTTGTGATTGATGTATCAGGGAGCTCAGAGGTAGAGAATTACTTACAAGGTTATCATCGTATTGGGGTAGCCGTCATCGGTGGAGCCAGCGCCAAGTTCATGTGGCAACTGATCGAAGCGCGCATCCGTGCCACGGGTGAGATTGAAAAGACGCTGGCCAAGTATCAGTCCCTGTATCGCCTATACGTGAAGGAAACGGGAGCCGCCGTCACCGAAGAACGGACGCGGATCGCCTGCGAGATTCACGATGGACTGGTGCAAAGTCTCGCCGGCGTCAATTTCAAATTGGAATTGTGCCAGGAACTGGTCCGCAAAGATCCGAAGGCCAGTCTGACCACATTACGTGAATCCAAAGCTCAGCTGAAAATGACGATTCAGGAAGCCCGTCAGGTGATCTTCAATCTGCGGCCTCTAGCCTACGACAAGATGGAATTGGTTCCCGCTCTCACGAATTATCTGAAGTCCTTTGAAACCCAATACCACATGAAAACGGAGTTCTTAACATCAGGCGATGAAACGATCCTTTTTCCGCGGACAAAGATTTTCTTGTTTCGCATCGTGCAAGAAGCCTTGAGCAATGTGCAGAAGCATGCCAAGGCAAGCCGCGTGGAAATTCAGCTTGAGATCGGTGCTCGCTTGTTGCAGGTGACGATCATCGACGATGGTGTGGGATTCAACATGAATGCCGTGCTGCGCGATCCAGAGAAATGGGATCACTTCGGGATCCGGGGCATCCTGGAACGCGCCCGCCTGGTTGGAGGTGAGGCGACCATCGACTCCAGGAAAGGACGTGGAACACGTATCGTGCTTCGCGTACCACTGTCGGACAAGGAGGCTCTGCGAAATGGAAAAAATTAAGGTGCTTATTTCCGACGACCATCGCGTGGTGCGCGAAGGGCTGATGGCCATTTTGAAAACCAAAGAAGACATTCACGTGATCGGCGAAGCCCAGGATGGACATGAGGCTGTTGAAAAGGCTCGCACGTTGCTCCCCGATGTGATCCTCATGGATGTGAGCATGCCACGCATGGGTGGCGTCGAGGCCACCCGACAAATCAAGCGCGAATTCCCTCATATCGGCATCGTCGCCCTCACCATGTACGAAGAGCAGCAGTATATTTTCGATCTCGTCCGAGCCGGGGCGACCGGCTATCTACTCAAGGATTCAGAGTCTTCGCAAATCGTCGCCGCTATCCGGGCAATCTACCGCGGAGAGTCGCTCATCCATCCATCCGTCGCCAGCAAAATCCTGGCGGAATTCTCGCTCATGGCCCAAAAGAAAGGTAAGAAGCCGGGTTGGGTCGAGCATGACCTGACCGAGCGTGAAATTACGGTTCTACGGCTGGTGGCAGATGGAAAAACGAACAAGGAGATCGCCAACAACCTCGATCTCAGCGAAAAGACCGTCAAGAATCACGTGCGCAACATTTTCCACAAACTTCAAGTCTATGACCGGACTCAGGCGGCTATTCTCGCCATTCGCAAGGGATTGATCGAGCTGGACCCGCGACCGTTATGAATGAGCGGCAGCTGGTCAATACGATTAACAGACTCACGGACAATCCGTCTGCTATGAATGCGATTCGGTACAAGACACTGTCTCCGATCTTGACGCGTTGTTTCTTCCTCACGGTGACTCGACCTCGGCTACTTGTAAAAACCACATCTGTTGTTTTTTTGATACGATCCCAGTTTGTTTTGTTCCTGTTTATGACTACTTATTCAATATGTTACATCAATAATTCATGATGGCACCAATGTTGCTTGATCATCGCTGGCGTCTTCAGATCGGGAGGAGTTGTGCGGTTTCAGCAAACAATCGGATCGACTGTCTATTGCTCAGGAATCGGTCTTCACTCGGGACTCCCCGTCACGTTGACCCTCCGGCCCGCTCCGTGCAATACCGGCATTGTCTTCGTTCATAAGAACGGCAAAGGCACAACGCTCCTTCCCGCCTCGGTGGCGAATCGTGTTCCAACCGAGCTCTGCACGGCCATCAGCACCAACGGCCATCAGATTAAAACGATCGAGCATATCCTGGCGGCATTAGTTGGTTTGGAAATCGATAATGTGTATGTGGACGTTGATTCGGCTGAAGTCCCAGTCATGGATGGAAGCGCCAGCCCGTTCGTCAAACTCATCCGGTCCGCTGGGATCATTCCTCAGACCCGTCGGCAGTCCTACGTGAAGATTACACAGCCGGTGGAAGTGGTCGATGGTGCGCGTCGGGTCAGAATCGAGCCCTGTTCGACACCGCGGATCACGTATTCCATTCAATACGACCATCCGCTCATCAAAACGCAAGCCTACACCTATGATTGTTCCCCCTCGACGTTCGAGACTGACATCGCGACCGCGCGTACCTTTGGATTTCTACACGAAGTGCAGGCTCTGTGGGCGAGAGGTCTAGGGAAAGGCGGTTCGCTGGAAAACACCGTCGTGCTGTCCGAGCAGGGCGTCGTCAATCAGTCCGGTCTTCGCTTCCCGAACGAATTCGTCCGTCACAAGATTCTCGATTTGATGGGAGATGTCGCATTGCTCGGCTTCCCCTTCATCGGGCATATCGTCGCGGAACGATCCGGACATGCACTGCACACCAAGCTCGTGGAACAGATTCTCGCTCAGCCCGATAAGTGGGTTCTGCTCACTGGCGAACGATCCAATCACTATTCGGAAACGCGGTCCTCACTTGGCCTATTGCGGCCCGTTCCCTCTCTCGCCGTTTGATCCCTCTCATAGGTCTTTCTCTTCTACTGGAGATTCTCGCGGCAATGTGTTGACCTGTTCGCGCGGACGGGCTCCATAAAAAACGCCGGAAGTAAGTGGCCTTACCTCCGGCGTCTGTACCTGGGCGGGAATTACTTCTTTTTCTTCTTCGCTGCCTTCTTTGTCGCCAAGACCCTCACCTCCCTTCGAATCACTGATGGATTGCTCACTCTTACACAGCGTGAATGAACTCCTCTGCCATCACTTCAAAAATATTCGGACCGACTTTCCGAAAACGTTTATCGCGCTTGAGCGACGTGGCCACCGATGTCAACGGCGTTTTCCCCTTGATCTGAAGTCCCCCTTCCAAGAGACGCTGGAGCAACTCCTTGGCATGCATCGCTCGGCCAGCTTCTCGAAGAATTTGGAACGCCGCTTCGGGAACGCTCTTTCCCACGTACTTGCTTCGACCGAGCAGGATTTCTTTGGATTGGTCGGTGACATCCGTGACGGGTAGCGGTCGCACACCTTTTTCGTCGGTGATGATCTGACTAGACAGACTGACCAGTTTCGCTTTGTCGGCTTCAACTCTGTAGAGTGTTTCCGCCAGCTCGAGGTATTTTTTTATCGTTGCAATTTCGTCGTCGAGGCGCCGGCGCTTCTTCTCAAGTTCTTGGTATCGGGTTTTGTAGGCACTGATCCGTTGTTCGAGACCGACGAGAATATCTGTTAACTCTTCCACGAAGCATAGCTCCTCAAAGCATGCTTGCTTATTAGCAAAGCTTGTTACCAATGTCAAGTTTATTTTGTACGCTTTTGTATTCGCCACTCGCTCGGTACAGTAGAATGCATGTAACGCTGGCTAAAGGCTTGTGTTGAATATCTAAGCATCATTATTTCAGCACTTTACGATGACATTGCTTTAACCCTGCTCGTGGCCTCAAGACGACGACATGCTAGAATGCATCGGTGTCGAAGCACATGTGTCCCGAGAATCATATCCTGCTATCGACCGCTGTTGACGCCGCCAAGACAGCCGGTGCCCTGCTCGTGAACAGGGCGCACGAGGGTTTCCAGATTGAATATAAGGATGTCGTCAACCTGGTGACCGACGCCGACCGAGCGGCCGAGGAATCTATTGTGTCGACCATCCGTGACGTGTTTCCTACTCATCGATTCCTCGCAGAAGAACGTGGCCTGGCGGGACAGCCGGAGTCACCCTACCAATGGATCATCGATCCCTTGGATGGAACGACGAACTTTGCTCATGGATTCCCATTCTATGCCGTGTCCATAGGGTTGGAATATGCCGGGACGTGCGTCCTTGGGGTGGTCTTCGATCCAGTTCATGACGAGCTGTTCACGGCAGAACTCGGGCGGGGGGCATTCTTGAATGGTCGGAGCATCACGGTCTCCAACATCAGTCAACTCAACGCCTCATTGCTGGTCACGGGATTCGCGTACGACATCCGAGAGAATCCCAACAATAACCTCGACCATTTTGCTCGTGTCTCCTTGCAGGTACAGGGCATGCGCAGGACTGGATCGGCAGCATTGGACCTGTGCTATGTCGCGAGCGGCAGGTTCGACGCGTTTTGGGAAGTTCAATTGCAGCCGTGGGATATGGCCGCCGGCATCGTCATTTTGCAGGAAGCAGGCGGATTGACGAGTTCCTTTCAGAAGGACACATTTTCGATTTACGGTCAGGAACTGGTCGCCAGCAACGGTCTGATTCATGATGCACTGCTCGCGCTCCTGAATCAAAATCCGTCCCCCTCCGGCCATTAGCAGCTTGCCGCCATCGAACTCCGGTCGGCGGTGCCGTTACATGCACCGACATCACCATATACAGTGCTCACAATGATGCGATATGATCTGAGAATCACCGGAACAAGGAGCGTTCGAACTATGGCAAGCCAGGTACCACCGAATGACCCCGGACAGCACACGCCTTCGCACGACACGTTGGACGTCGAGTTGCTTCGTGTGAACGTCAGTCGCAGGGGCAAACTCGTGAATGCGGAATGGGCGCTCCATCCTCAGATCAAGCAGGATCTTGGGCCTGACGAATGGAAAGAAATCACACAGCTCATGTCCCAGGTGACGGATATCGTCGGCCATCGCTTTTCGCAGATCCTCACGGACGTCGAACCTGATCCGCCTGGAAATGCATAGCCGTCCACGGCCGGCCCCGACTTGTTACCGATTTTTCGCACACCCCAAGCCGATCCACTGACAAAGGAGTGAATGATGGACACGTACTACCACCCGCACGATCTGGGCAAATTCGCCGACATGGGCAAGGGAAATAAGGAACTCTGGGACAAATTCATGAATTATTACAGCGCCGTGTTCGCGGAAGGGACGCTCACAGAACGTGAAAAGGCTCTTATTGCGCTGGGAGTCGCACATGCCGTGCAATGCCCGTATTGCATTGATGCCTATACGCAGGCATGTCTCGAGAAGGGTTCGAATACGGAAGAAATGACCGAAGCCGTCCATGTGGCTTGTGCGCTCCGCGGGGGAGCCTCGCTGGTGCACGGCGTGCAGATGCGGAATGTCGCCGACAAACTATCGATGGAGGGAGCGAGTCAGACCCTCAACGTGACTCGTCAGTCGTTCGGGAAGGGAAAGAGAGCGTCTCCGGTTGACGCATGGCAGGAACTCATGAATCCGTTCAATAGTATGGGTGTTCCGGAA
>JBEVJJ010000168.1:0-3424 GCA_040510255.1 Nitrospiraceae bacterium
ATTATGAGGCGGCTCTCTCGGTTGCGCGGCAACAGGTGGAAGGTGGCGCGCAGATTATCGATATTAATATGGACGAAGGGCTCCTGGATTCGAAGGCGGCGATGGAGAAGTTCATCCGCCTATTGGCTGCCGAATCAGACATCGCCCGCGTGCCGATCATGGTCGATAGCTCCAAATGGGAAGTGCTCGAGACAGGTCTCAAAAATCTGCAGGGCAAAGGGATTGTCAATTCAATCAGCTTGAAGGAGGGCGAAGCTCACTTCCTCGCGCAAGCTCGTCTCATTCGTCGCTACGGGGCGGCGGTGGTGGTGATGGCCTTTGATGAACGCGGGCAGGCCGATTCGATGCAGCGAAAGACCGAGATTTGCGCTCGATCCTACAAACTGTTGACCGAAACCGTCGGGTTCCCGCCGCAGGATATCGTGTTCGACCCGAACATCCTGACCGTCGCGACAGGAATCGACGAACATAACAATTATGCCGTCGACTTCATCGAGGCCACACGGTGGATCAAGAACAATCTACCATTGGCAAAAGTTAGCGGAGGTGTAAGCAATATCTCATTTTCGTTTCGCGGGAATGCGGTCATCCGTGAAGCCATGCATTCGGCATTCCTCTACCATGCGATCAAAGCAGGTCTCGATATGGGGATCGTGAACGCCGGACAGCTGGCGGTCTATGAAGAGATTCCAAAGGACCTGCTGGCCTTGGTGGAGGATGTTCTTCTGAATCGCCGCCCCGATGCCACCGAGAGGCTGGTGACCTTTGCGGAAACGGTGAAGCAGAAGGGCAAGACGGTCATTAAGGACGACGAATGGCGCCACGGGTCGGTTGAGGAGCGGCTGTCGCATGCACTGGTCAAGGGCATCACCGATTATATCGATCAAGACGTCGAAGAAGCGCGTCATAAGTTCGACAAGCCGCTTGAGGTCATTGAAGGGCCGCTGATGGCCGGTATGAATATCGTTGGCGATCTCTTCGGTTCGGGGAAAATGTTTTTGCCGCAAGTGGTCAAGAGCGCCCGCGTGATGAAAAAAGCCGTGGCCTATCTGATGCCCTTCATGGAAGCCGAAAAGCAAAAAATGGGGGGCAGCAGATCGAACGGCACAATTCTCATGGCGACGGTGAAGGGAGACGTCCACGACATCGGGAAGAACATCGTGGGCGTGGTGTTAGGGTGTAACAACTACGATGTCATCGATCTGGGGGTGATGGTTTCCTGCGAGAAGATTTTGGCAGAGGCTCGCGAACGAAAAGTCGATGTGATCGGTTTGAGCGGGCTGATCACGCCGTCACTGGATGAGATGGTGCATGTGGCGCGGGAAATGACCCGGACGGGGTTTGACTTGCCGCTGCTCATCGGGGGCGCCACGACCAGCAAGGCGCATACCGCTGTCAAGATTGCGCCGGCTTATGCAAATTCGACGGTTCATGTGCTTGATGCTTCGCGTGCCGTGGGAGTCGTTGGAAGCTTATTGAATCCCCAACAACAGGAGCAATTTTCCCTGGCAGTTCGCCAGGACTACGAGAAGGTCCGGCAAGCCCATCTCGATCGGGGATCAAAACCCTTACGCTCCATTTCTGAAGCGAGGACGCGTCGCTTTCCGACAGACTGGGATGCGTACGACATCCCGACGCCGGAGTTTACAGGTATCCACACTCTTGACGGACTTTCCCTCAAGGAGCTGGTCCCGTATATCGATTGGTCACCGTTTTTCCATACGTGGGAACTACGGGGCCGTTATCCGGCGATTCTCGAGGAGGCAACGGTCGGACCCAAGGCGAAGGAGTTGTTCGCCGATGCCCAACATCTGTTGACGGAGATTCTGGATACGCGGGCGTTGCGAGCCCGTGGGGTCTATGGATTCTTCCCGGCCAACAGTGTCGGTGACGACATCGAAGTGTATGCCGACATGACCAGGTCCCGTATCCTGACGACCTTCCACACATTGCGGCAACAATCCGAGAAGCCGGAAGGACAAGCAAATCTGGCGCTGGCCGACTATGTGGCGCCCAAAGATTCGGGGCGAATCGACTATGTAGGCGCGTTTGCCGTGACGTCGGGGCATGGGGTGGATGCAATCTGCCAACGGTTTGAGCGCGATCACGACGATTACAATTCGATCATGGCCAAAGCCCTGGCTGATCGGCTTGCCGAGGCCTTCGCGGAATGGTTGCACAAGAAAGCTCGTCTCGAGTGGGGCTATGGAAAGAGTGAGAATTTGTCGAGTGAGGAATTGATCCGTGAGCGATACCGCGGCATACGACCGGCCCCGGGATATCCGGCCTGCCCGGACCATACGGAAAAGAGGATTCTTTTTGACGTGTTGGACGCTGAGAAGCAGACGGACATCGTCCTGACCGATTCCTTCGCCATGTTTCCCGCCGCATCAGTCAGTGGCCTCTATTTCGCACATCCCGACTCGAAATACTTTGCCGTCGGCAAGATCGGTCGGGATCAAATAGAGGATTATGCGGAGAGAAAGGGGATGTCTGTGTCTGAAACAGAGCGGTGGTTATCGCCGAACCTGAACTACGATCCGGTCAACTAGATGGTGTATTTCTTTTCAGGGAAGTGACCCCCGTGCTTGGCACCCCTTGATGGAGTTGCTTCAAGCCTCAGAAATCGACCTGCGTTTTACAAATTTCAGATAGGCCTGCCTCAGACAACCTAACCCAACAAGAAATCACAAATGAGATAGCCTCTGGAATGGGGCCTGATGGGGCTGATTTGTCCTGTCCCGGCAGCAGCGTGGTAGCAGGAAGTTTTTCCGGATTCTACAGATTTAGACCCTGCTGATGCAGGAGGATAAGAAGGCGTGGCTCCCTTATCTTTTTGGATTCTAGAAGCAAGTGTTCCGGAGTAGCTTGTTGCTGATCTGTTCGACAGTGTAGCCTAAAGTCGCTACGGTCACCCCGTTTTGCTTGAGTACCTCCAACCAAGGGAATGAGACACACGCGCATCATCGTCACTCACTATGGCGGGCCCGATGCACTTCGGGTGGTTGAAGAAGAGTGCCCCGAGCCGAAGGATGGTGAAGTGCGGGTGAGAGTGCTGGCCGCAGGTGTCTCCTTGCCCGACCTGATGATGCGCGAGGGCGTTCATCCCGAGACGCCCTGGCTGCCCTTCACGCCGGGGTGGGATCTGATTGGTGTGGTGGATCGGCTCGGCGCCGGTATCTCTGGAATCGAACCAGGCCAGATAGTTGCCGCGCTGCCGATCAGCGGTGCGTACGCGGAGTTCGTCTGCCTGCCGCAACATGAACTGGTTCCGGTGCCATCTGGCCTGGATCCCGCAGAGGCTGTCAGTCTCATTCTGAACTACGTCACCGCGTACCAGATGCTCCATCGTTTGGCTCACGTCGCAACAGGCCAGCGGGTGCTGGTCCACGGCGCGGCAGGCGGAGTCGGTTCAGCGCTCTTG
>JBEVJJ010000169.1:0-18615 GCA_040510255.1 Nitrospiraceae bacterium
AGGCGAAAGGAGGAAGAGGGCCTGAGCACACGATTCAATCATTGGTGCGCCCGGAGGGACTTGAACCCCCAACCCTCGGATCCGAAGTCCGATGCTCTATCCAATTGAGCTACGGGCGCAGTGCTGGGAACAAGAATCGGGCGATGGAGAAGATACAAGATTTGGTTGGGGCTGTGGAATTGAACAACGCAGGGGTATCTCGCACTCCGGTTTAACCTCCCCGCTTCCCCTATCCAAGATGATTACCAGCGATCGCTGCCGCCATGACTACGTCCTCCGCCACCGCCTTCAAACGATCGCTTTTCTTGAGGACGAGCTTCGTTGACGACTAACGTTCTGCCGCCGAATTCGGTGCCATGCAATGATGCAATCGCCTTCTGAGCCTCTTCATCCGTTGACATCTCGACAAACCCGAATCCCCGGGATTGTCCGGTGAATCGATCGGTAATCACCTTTGCCGATTGAACAACTCCATGTTGCCCGAAGAGATCACTCAGTTGCTGTTCCGTGGTCGAATATGGCAGGCTGCCAACATACAGCTTGTTCCCCATAACAAACCTCCGTCAGACATAGACCGTGAGTGTCGTCGAGGGAAGGAAAGAGGGCCCCGCTGGACATTCCAACTCTTCCGCTCGTCGGAGAAAAAGGATAGCACGCACATTCCGTCAGATCAACACGAGCAGGAGGAGAGCATCCGAAGAATAGTCTCTGCGACTTGACTCACTGTGAGACCGTCTGTCTCGATCGTACAGTCGGCTGCAGCTTGGTATGCGGACGTTCGCTCAGCCAACACCTCGCGGATCTCCTCAATGAAGGATTTCCCACCGGTTAAGGAAGGACGTTGTGTATCGTGTTCGATTCGCTTGGAAATGGTTTCGACCCCCGCTGTGAGCCAGTAGAGCCGGCCGGTTTTCCTTAGGACATCGACATTTCCCGGACGAAGAATCGCTCCTCCACCCGTATCGATAATCACCTGATTCCTTTCTGCCAGATCTCGGCAGACTGTCGATTCCATGTCGCGAAAATACTCCCATCCATGACGTTGGACAAGCTCCGGAATAGACAGGTTCGCGCGCTTCACCACTTCCGTGTCAGTGGAGACAAGCTCGAGACCTAATCGTTTAGCCAATATCTTTCCGACAGTGCTCTTACCGGTCCCTCGATAGCCAATCAACACAATGTTCATTGAAACCGGCTCTCCAGAACAGCACGCATGACATCAGCGGGGGCGGGTTGGTTGGTCCACAATTCGAACTGTAGGACAGCTTGGTTCAGAAACATCTCTATGCCCTGAATCGTCCGGCATCCGGCAGCTTTGGCTTCTCTGAGCAATTTGGTTTCCCGGGGATTATAAACAATATCCATGACTGTGAGTTCCGAGCTAAACATACGGGCCGGCACGCACGATTCGTTGCCGTTGGGAGACATCCCTACCGGGGTGCAATGAACTAATGTCCGGCAGTGCGGAATCCAGCTACGCAGCGTCTCATCGTTCAATGGCCCCTCCTCCACGGAGAGTTGGGTCTTACTACGAAGATCCTGCGCCAGGCTACGCCGCTCGTTCTCATCCACACCGAGGAGGGTCAACCCGACGATGCCAGTTCCGCTCACCAGCGCAAAGGCAATTGCACGCGCAGCGCCGCCGGATCCCACCATCAGCACACGTTGACCCGTAAGGTCAGCGTGCCCTTCCCGAAGAGCACGCAGTGCACCCCATGCGTCCGTATTATGGCCGGTCAGTTTTCCATTTTCGACGACGATCGTGTTGATTGCACCAATCTGTTTGGCAGTGGTCTCGATCTCATCCAGGAAAGGAAGGGCGGTCACCTTGTGAGGAATCGTGATACTAAAGCCCCGGCCATTGCCGAGGGCACGAAGCCCCTTGACCGCCTCACCGATCGACTCCACCCGAAACGCGAGGTAGACATAATTCAGTCCCAATTTCTGGAATGCCGCGTTATGAATGGCCGGCGAAAGAGAGTGCTCTACCGGATTACCCAGAACACCACAAAGCTTAGTTTGCGCGTCGATCTCCACCGTCATTTTTCCTTCGGGGAGACTTTCAGGGCTAGATATTGGGAACCCTGGACTTGATAGAGCACCACAACTCGGTCATCCTTCTTGAGATCCTGAATTCCCTTCAGACCACGTTCCCACAGAGTCTTATCACTGGTCACAAAGGTGAACCGCGTACCTCCACCGTCCTTCTTGATCGCTATCTTGCCCGCACCTGAATCAGTCATCACCACCGTCCCGACAAACTCGACCGGTCCTGCTGCGTGCGCCGATTCAAAAGCAGGGAGCCAGCCGACAAGACCGGCCACTGTCAGCCAACAACACACTGGCGCAAGCCAAGCGACAGGATATCGATGCATGGTCAGCCTCCCTTGTTGATCGTCATCCCTCCATCGATCATGAACGTGCCGCCCGTTACCCATACCGCATCGTCCGAAGCCAGATACAGCACCATCTTGGCAACCTCTTCGGGCTTACCCGGCCGGCGAATCGCATACTGTGACAGAATCGGGTTCAATTGCTCGGCGTTGGCCATGAGCGGCGCCGCCATCGGGGTGTCGATCAGACCCGGGTTGACGACGTTGCACCGGATGTTGTCCTTGGCGTAATCGACAGCCATCGCCCGTGTCAACGCATCGACTCCTCCTTTGGAGGCCGCATAGGCTGGTAGAGTGGGAAGACCGACCACGCTTGCGATGGTCGAAATGTTCACGATTGCGCCACCGCCACTCTTCATGATCTCGGGAATAGCGGCCCGGCTCATGCGAAACAATCCCGTCAAGTTGATCTCCAGGACATTCGACCACGTGACATCATCGAGCTCATGCACTCGCTTGCCAAAATCTCCGACACCCGCATTGTTCACCAAAATGTGCAACTTGCCGAATGTTCTAATTGTCTGGGAGACAACGTCTCGAACATGGGATTCATCCGTGACGGAACCTGCCACGGCAAGGGCACGACCCTTGTTCACTCCGATTCCCTTGACTACCCGTTCCAGCTCTTCTTTGCGCCGGCCCGTCACGACGACTGATGCTCCTTCCTCCGCAAACAATTTTGCGATAGCCTCGCCAATTCCGGCATTTCCTCCCGTAATGATCGCAACCTTTCCGGACAATCGATTCATCTCTGCTGGTCTCCGGCATCCATTGAATCTGGTTCCTTTCCGTCCGCGTGTTCGTGACCCCCGCTCGGTGTTGACAGGGCCCACTCCGCATCAACCTTCCTGGCAACTGTGATGAAGCCGGAATGCGCAACCATCCGATGATCCGGCCTGATGCTACGCCCTTGTATCGACCAGGTCCGCAGCAGCGTTTCGAAAGAATGGATCATGCCGAACACTGCAGTCTGCTCGAGGGCTTCGACGGTCCGGACAATTTGAGGGACAGTTGGCACAAAGCTCGCGTAAATGCCCCCATTCCTCAGGACCTTCGCCGCGTGCGGAATGACTTGCCACGGCTCAGGAAGGTCTAGAATGAGACGATCGAAGAGTTGTCCATCTTCGAGGAGATCGATACCTTCGTAGGCATTCTGGTGAACGGATCGGAGATGAGGGACGGCGCCCATATAGCGCTCGATGTTCAGCATCGCGGTTCTGGCAAAATCCTCGCGGGCTTCATAGGTGACCACCAATCCCTTTGACCCCACCGCCCGCAACAAGGCCATCGTCATGGCGCCAGACCCAGTGCCTGCTTCAAACACTCGCGCACCGGGATAGATGTCCGCCCACATAGCAATGAGGGCGAGATCTTTGGGATAGAGAACCTGGGCTCCCCGCGGCATTTTCAATACGTAATCCCCTAGGGTCGGTCGGAGAGCCAACATCCGCTTGCCGCGGGACAAGGTGACAAGTGATGCATCCGGCTTCCCGATGAGGGTATCGTGAGGGATCGTCTCGCCGCTATGGTGATAAATATCGCCGGCCTTCAACGTCAACGCGTACTGCCGACCTTTCTTATCGACCAGATGAATCCTTTCGCTGTCGGCGAGTTGTGACATGCTCGGCATTCTAGGAGACTGCTAAAGGGTTTTCAACTCGGACGCAGTCTCGTTTCCTTGACAGTTGCCGGGTCTGCCCGTATGATCCGATTCAGATTTTTCAGGGATCGCCGGGCCACTCCGATCCCTTCCCATCCTGAATTACCACATCCGCGTATGGAGCCCTTCAATGGGTGGTCATTGTCCACGGACTGTCAGACCACACATCCTAACTTTATGTGCAGCGCTACTCCTGACTTGCCCGACTCTGCCCGCGCCGGCTTCCGCCCAGACAGATTCGCCAGATGAGGTGGTGGTCGCGACTTACGAAGGAGTGATCAATCCGGTTGCGGCAGAATACCTCCATGATGCCATCGCGACAGCCCAGGACAGAAAAGCCCATGCGCTTGTCATTCGATTGGATACGCCGGGCGGGCTCGACACCTCCATGCGCCTTATCATCAAGGATATAACGGGCGCCACTGTCCCGGTTGTGGCCTACATTTCGCCCTCGGGAGGGCGTGCCGCGTCGGCCGGTGTCTTCCTGACCCTGGCCGCACATGTCGCTGCAATGGCCCCGGGCACCAACATTGGTGCCGCCCATCCCGTAGCAATCGGCGGCGGTGAAATGGATAAGACCATGCGTGAAAAGGTCGAGAATGATTCAGCGGCCTACATCAAGTCCATCGCCGAGCAACGTGGTCGGAACGTGTCCTGGGCCGAGGATGCGGTGCGGAAAAGCGTGTCGGCAACGGAGAAGGAAGCCCTGAAGCTGAGGATTATCGATATGATCGCCGAGGATGTGCCGATCCTGCTCAAACAGGTAGATGGACGCACAGTCACGCTGGCAACTGGACCTGTGACGTTGCACACAAACGGAGCACGGCTTCACGAATATCCCATGAGCTTGCGATTGGAAGCATTGAAGGTGTTGATTGATCCGAACATCGCTTACATTCTCATGACGATCGGCACCATCGGTCTCATGGCCGAACTCTACAATCCCGGGGCGATTCTTCCCGGCATCGTCGGAGCGATCAGTTTGGTGCTGGCGTTTTATTCATTCCAGTCGCTGCCGGTGAATTACGCAGGATTGTTGCTCATTTTTCTGGGCATCCTATTCTTTGTGCTGGAAGCAACCGTGACAAGCTACGGATTGTTGGCAATAGGTGGCGTCGTCTCCATGTTCCTTGGATCACTCATGCTGATTAAGACCGACGCGGATTTTTACCAACTGTCGTGGAGCGTGATCCTGCCGGTCGTCGGACTTGCGGCAGCCCTTTCGCTGCTTATTGTCGGCATGGGAGTCCGGGCGATGCGCCGCGCCCCGGTGACCGGAGTTGAGGAAATGGTGGGACTGATTGGGATTGCCAGGACGACTCTCGACCCGCAGGGACACGTATCGATTCATGGAGAGATCTGGAAAGCGGTCAGTGACGAGCCCTTGAACCCTGGCGATCACGCTCAGGTGACCAGAGTGGACGGGCTGACGCTGTATGTGAGACCAGTCCGTCCAAAAAAGGAGGCCATATGATGCTGAGTCCCCTTGGCCTGGTCCTCCTCGCCGTTATCTTTATTTTCCTGGGATTCAAGGTTCTCCCGGAATATGAGCGCGCGGTCATTTTTCGATGGGGAAGACTGGCGAAGGGGTTGGTAGGAGGAAACGGCCCAGGGGTCGTAATCATCATTCCGATGGTCGATAAGATGGTTCGTGTCAGTCTGCGCACGGTCACAATGGATGTTCCAGCGCAGGATGTCATCACGAGGGATAACGTCACGGTTAAAGTGAACGCCGTGATTTATTTTCGTGTCGTCGACCCGCAACGGGCGATCGTACAGGTGGAGGATTACTTGTACGCCACCTCCATGATGGCGCAAACCACCTTGCGAAGCGTGCTTGGTCAAATGCAACTGGACGATCTCCTCTCCAAACGGGAGGAAATCAATGCGGCACTGCAACGGATCATCGATCAACAGACCGAACCGTGGGGCGTGAAGGTGACCGCCGTTGAAGTAAAGAATGTCGATCTGCCGCATGAAATGCAACGGGCCATTGCTCGGCAGGCGGAAGCCGAACGGGAGCGTCGAGCCAAGGTCATCCATGCTGAGGGCGAATTCGAGGCTGCCCAACGGCTGGCGGAGGCCGCGGCCGTGATGAGTCAACATCCCGCTGCAATTCAGCTTCGTTACCTGCAAACCCTGGTCGAAATTGCCGCAGAGAATAATTCGACTACAATATTCCCTGTACCTATCGATATCATCACACCTTTTATTAAAGGCACCATCCAAGAGAAATAGCCTCATCAGTGCACCGACTGGCTCAGTTGAATCAGTAGGTCTTTCGGTCGGGATGAGGTCGGCCATCCAGGTCTACACGGTTGACTCTGAAGACCTTTTTGCCATTTTGCCAAGCCTGCAATCCTTTCCTTTCACCGATTCGTAGTTAGTACTGAAAGATAGCCGAATCCTTTGGAGCCGACGTAGGCTCTAAATAGGTAGTATGGAACAAGACGGACTTTCACTTTACTGTGGGAAAGAATATCCCTTCGAAGGAAAAAAGGTGAGCCCATGATCAAGGAGTCTTCGGTACTCGACCATGAAAAGCAGGACAGTGTGAATCCGGCCCTCGACCCGGATGCCGACAATGCTGGAGCAAGTGATCTGCTTGAAGTCATCGCCCATGATTCCCAAGCTGCCGAACGGTCGGAAGAGCCTCTTCAGAAGAACGTCGCGCGAACAACAATAGATGGCCCATTTGCATTGGAATCATTGTACTTTCGGTCGTTCGGTGAGCGGCCTTTGTTGGAGCGCGAGGAGGAGATCGCCCTGGCAAAGCAAATCGATATCGGATCGCGGAACATTCGACAGGCGCTTCGTTCCGCGATTAAAGCCGGCACCAAGCTCAAGCGAACTGACAGTACGACCCAATCACTTCGTTCCTTGCAGATGATCAGACGGTTGAGTGGACTGTCTGCCGTCGCCTTGGACGAAGCTCTATCGGAATTGCAACGGGTGATCAACGAGCATACCGGTTCCACGAAGGCCAGTGGTCCCATTCTCAGACAGATAGCCGACTCACTTATTGAGGTAAAGAGAGCACGGCTCATCCTTGAAAGGGCCAAGGATGAACTGGTCCGCTGCAATCTCCGCTTGGTTGTGGACGTGGCAAAACATTACACCGGCCGAGGCCTCACGCTGCTCGATCTGGTCCAGGAAGGCAATATCGGACTGATGAAGGCGGCAGAGCGCTATCAATATCGAAAGGGATTCAAGTTCAGTACCTATGCCACATGGTGGATCAGACAGGGCATTACGCGCGCGCTGGCCGACCAGTCCCGTACGATTAGGATTCCCGTTCATCAAACCGAGGCTTCAAACCGGATTTTGCGCGTATCACGACGACTCGTGCAGCAACTCGGACGTCCGCCACGCTTGGAAGAAGTCGCCCAGGCGATGCGCATGAGAGCAGACCGGCTCCATGAGACCATCCAGGCCTTTCAGGAACCAGTTGCCCTTGAACATACAGTGGGTGACGGGGACACGGAGTTTGGAGACCTGTTGCCGGATCAACAGGCAGTGCCGCCGGATGCGCACGTCAATCGAAGTGAAATGACACGGGAAATGGATCGCATTCTCGGCACATTGAGTCCGCGGGAACAAACGGTCATTCGACTGCGCTTCGGAATCGGCCAGGATCACCCGCGTACCCTGGAACAGGTCGGACAACGACTCTCTGTCACTCGCGAACGCATTCGCCAAATCGAAGCCAAGGCGCTCAAAAAGCTCAAGACCCCGCAGGTCAAGGAGATGTTCGCCGCGCTGAAGTAAATGCGTGTGACACGTCCCCATCAACGACGGGCGAGGGAGAGATCCCTCGCCCGTGCTTTTTGCGCCGCATCACACTTCCGCCTCCTCACGAGTCTATGAGAGAATGGTTCATGAGTCTGCGAGGTCTCCCTCACCTCCATCGACAATCGATGAGTTTTGGAATCTCACGAGGGTACGGGGCCTTTTTTACCCGCCCCCTTGTCTCTCTCGTCGTCATCCTCGCTGCCGGGTGGCCACACGCAGTCCTCGCTCAACTCACCCGCGAAGAACCGCCTTTGAAGAAACTCTCTGTTCCGGCCGTTGTGGCCAAGGTACGTCCATCCGTTGTGACAATTCTTACCCGCGGTGTGGCCCCAAGCGCTACGCAGCACTCGACACAGTCCGGCTCGGGCTCGGGCATCATCATCGATGCGAACGGTTACGTGCTCACCAACAACCATTTGGTGCAAGGAGTAAAGAGCGTGGTCGTCGGACTCGCGGCTGGACGCCTAATACCCGGGCGAGTGGTTGCCCGTGACTTTCTCCTCGATCTGGCTCTCGTGAAAATCACAGCACAGGACCTCGTTCCTGCTGAACTGGGCCTACCCGTGTCTCTGGAGATTGGAGAAACGGTCGTGGCGATCGGAAATCCATTGGCATTAAAAGGCGGGTCCACGGTGACGGTGGGGGTGGTCAGCGCACTCGATCGGTCAGTGCTGACACCGGACGGGGAAACTTTGTACGACCTGATCCAAACCGATGCAGCAATTAATCCGGGCAACAGCGGAGGGCCGCTCGTCGACCTGTCCGGGCGCGTAGTCGGCATCAATGTCGCCATTGCGCCGTCAGCCCAGGCCATCAGTTATGCCATTTCCATGGATGCCGTTCATCCTCACGTGCGTTCGATGGTGGTCCGCGGGAGCGTGCTTCGTCCAGATCTGGGATTTATTCCTCTGACCGTGACACCTAGCGTGATGGCAAGCTTTGACCTCGAAGCAGACCGTGGGATTCTGGCGCTTCAGGTGAATCCGGCCAGACCAGCCGGACAGGCGGGCTTGCAAACCGGCGATGTGATTACCGCCGTCGGTTCACATCAGGTCTATAACGTCGGCGATTTCTGGCATGCGTTGCTTCACTCGGAGGAGGATTCCGCTCAGTTGACCGTCCAGAACAAGGACAAGACCACCACTCTAACGATCCCTAGACCGTCCGGGCCTATAACTTCTCCATGATTCTTTATGCGCATCGCCAGATTAGGCTCTGCGAGAGGCGATATCCGAACTGTTGTCCTGCTTAATGGTATGTCACATCACGGACGATTGATCACACTGGGCCAAATCCCCTATGCATCGGCACTGACCATGCAAGAGTCGTTGGCTAGTCATCGATTGTTGGACATACTCCCCGATTCGTTGCTGCTACTCGAGCACAATCCGGTTTTCACCGCGGGCCGAACCGCCAAGATTACCGACTGCCCTGTTGACAAGGAATCCGCCACGGGGGCCCCCATTCAGGTTGTGCGGGTGAATCGCGGGGGATCAGTGACCTATCATGGCCCTGGGCAAGTCGTGGGCTACCCAATTCTTCGACTTAGAGATCATTGCGCCGGGCCCAAAACCTATGTCAGTCTCCTTGAGAATGTGCTGATTCGTTCTCTTGCCGATTGGGGAATAGCCGGTCGTCGGCGCGACCGCCTACCGGGGGTGTGGATTGGCTCAGATTGCCCGATGAAGATTGCTTCAATCGGTATTCGCATCGCGCAAGGTATCACCACGCACGGATTTGCCCTCAACGTCGATATGGACTTACAGCCATTCCTACGCATTGTTCCCTGTGGAATCTCGGGCTGTCAGGTCACCTCGATGGCCGCAGTCCTCGGCAAACCCGTAGGAATTGCCAGGGTGATGATCGCCCTTGCCGCCCATTTTTCAGAGGTCTTCGGGCTGGCATGGACTGCGGAATATAATCTGCGGAACCACCCATTTGTGCATTTCCAAGATCGCTCTGATCATTGGCTAGGCGAAACTGGAATCACGGGCGGAACGGAAACGGGGAGGTGGTAATGAACGAGTTCGATACTCCAACCTTTCGGTTGGCGGTCGCCCAATTCAATGAAGCGGCTGAGGCCATGCATTTGGATCAGAATCTTAGAGAGCGCCTCAAGCTACCCCAACGTTCGCTCATAGTCAGCATTCCTGTTCGCATGGACAGCGGCCGTGTGGAGGTATTCACCGGCTACCGCGTTCAACACGACTCGGCACGGGGTCCCTCAAAGGGCGGCATTCGCTACCACCCACAAGTGAATCTCGGAGAGGTTGCCGCGCTCGCCATGTGGATGACCTGGAAATGCGCCTTGGCTGATTTGCCTTATGGCGGGGCGAAGGGCGGAGTCCAGGTGGCCCCTAAAAAGCTTTCTCCCTCGGAGCTTCAACGCCTGACACGTCGATATGCCGCAGAAATCTTTCCCCTCATTGGACCGGACAAAGACGTACCTGCTCCGGACGTCGGAACGGATGCTCAGGTGATGGCTTGGATCATGGATACGTACAGTCAACAGGTAGGGTATTCAGTCCAAGGAGTAGTGACGGGCAAGCCGCTTTCAATCGGCGGAAGTCAGGGACGGGACGATGCGACAGGGCGAGGAGTCGCATATGTCACCATGGAAGCCTTGCGGCATCTCAAGTTGAATCTTGAAAAAGCGACTGTAGTTATCCAGGGATTCGGCAATGTCGGTTCACACACGGCCAAAATCATGCAGCAGGCCGGCGCCCGGGTAGTCGCTGTGAGCGACGTCACAGGAGGCATTTACAATTCGAATGGACTGGACATCCCGGAGATACTTCGTGAGTATCGCGAACGAGGAACACCACTTCGCGATATGAAACAGAGCGATTGGATGACCAATGACGAACTATTGCAATTGGACTGCACCGTGCTCGTCCCTGCTGCTCTTTCTGAACAGATCACCGAAACAAACGCGCCACGTCTCCGCTGCCGTATTCTTGCGGAGGGCGCGAATGGTCCCACGACGCTGGAGGCGGACCGCATTCTCATGGACAAGGGCATCTTTATTATTCCCGACATTTTGGCCAACGCAGGTGGAGTGATCGTGTCATATTTCGAATGGGTCCAGGACGTGCAGCGGTTCTTTTGGAAGGCCAAGGATATTCAAGACCGCCTACAGGACATCATTACGAACGCATTTCTCCGGACCTTGCATTTCTCCACACATAAACGTACCAGCATGCGGATGGCGGCGCTCATATCAGGAATCGATAAAGTTGCCCAAGCCCATTTGCAACGGGGCCTTTACCCATGACAGATGAATAGTGGAATGGGTCCTGACGATGATACGATCAGAAATTGCAACGGTATGGGAGATACACAGCCATGCGGATTGGCCGCAGTTCTCCAATCCCAATGAAGGACAACTGATGACGCTCGACACAGTGGTCGGCGGTTGTGCAGTCTACTACCTGAATACTGCTGAGGGGCTGGATATCCCAAGGGTCGCTATTCTGCAGGATTGCATTGCAGATCTCGACAACTTGATCGAGGAGCTCAATGGAGAGACATCTACGTATTTCAGTCGCCTTCGCCTACTCGCCGAATTGCTCGTAACGAGTGGGCAGCGACCGTAACGCTTGCCTGGCAGTCGCTGGTGGATGATTCTCTCTGACTCGAATGCTGGTATCCCCTTTTCATATAGAGGGCGACTCATGGTTTTTCACGCAGCCTTGCCTTGCAAGTCGTTAATCCGTTGTTTACAATGGATTGTGTCGTCTGAGCTTTTCCAACCTTCCTTATTTTACTTCCTCAGCACGATAACATAGGTTTTCTTAAGGAGGAATTGATGAGACAGATACGGTGCAAGGTCGCGGGGTTGATCGCTCTCGTTGCCCTCTTGGCAGTGACTGCACAACTCAGGGCTGAGCCTTATGAACTCAGCAAGAACGACCTGATGGACGCGAAGACAATTGCCAGCTCTGACGTATCACTCTTCGGCGTCAAGCTGGGTGATGCTGAAAGCAAAGCCATAGATATCCTCGTCAATGAGAAGATTCCTGGAATCAAGACCGAACAGGAAGCAGCGTTCATTTTTCTCTTGGACCAACGGAAGCCAACCGGTCCAATGGCCGGTGTACGGATACAAGACGGAAAAGTCGACCTGATCTTCATCAATAACCGGTTCGCTTATAAAACGCGCGGGGTTTTTAGAAACGTCTTGAACAGTGAAAGCCCTGACGACGTGCGAAAGCTATTAGGCAAGGAAGATTACGGTGATGAAAACGTGATGGGTGCTGTCTTGGCCTATGACAAGCAAGGGTTCCAGGTGAATTATCTGGGCAAGGATGTCAACGTAGAATTTTCACAGCCGCACTGACAAACATCCTCATTCCTTGACCTCTTCTAGACGCAAGAGGCATCGGATCTGCTCTCGCGTTTCTTTCGCGCTCCTCATCACATCCCAATCGGAGCGCCTCGAGATCCCCTTTCACTTTGCTCCTGAAACACTCACGCCTCCCCCTTTCCATATGTTCCAGTAATGAAGTGTACGCGCGGAATTTATGGAGAGTATGAGCGGATGATGACCGAACGTCCCTGAGCCATGCGCAACCCATAATTAATCAAGCTCGTAGCGGTGTTCCATCGACGTTTGGAGTTGAGAATAACCAACAAGAGGTCGCTGCCATCCTGAGAAACCTTGGCAATCAAACATCGGCCGGCCTTGGAAGTGAAGCCTGTTTTGACCCCTTCTACCCCTGGTACTCGTCCCAGCAATCTATTCGTGTTACGAAGCAGGTAGGACCGATGTTCGTTAATCGGCATGATGATCTCTCGCTCCTCGCGCACAAGACTTCTAAAAACCTGATCCTGCAATGCGATTTCGCTGAGCTTCGCCAGATCCTCAGCCGTGGAGTAATGGTTCGCTGAGTCAAATCCACATGCATTGCTAAAGTGGGTATTGGTCAATCCGAGACCGGTCGCTTTTGCATTCATCAAATTGACAAAGCGGTCTTCATCGCCTCCGACATGTTCAATGGCCGCCAAACAAGCATCATTCGCCGATACAATGAGCATCGCCTTGAGCAGGTCCTCCAAGCGAAAGATCTGACCTGTCCGCAATCGTAAGCGCATCTTATGCGCGCGTGCGGCCTTAGGACTCACCGTGACTTCATCATCAAGATGGCCGTGCTCGAGGATGACGAGCGCAGACATGATCTTGGTGAGGCTCGCGGGTGACAATCGGCGCTCCGATTGAAATTGATAGAGCGTTTCTCCGGTGTTCAACTCCTTCAAAAGAATGCTGTGCGCCGGAACCCGCCTCCACGGCAAACGTTGTGACAACTGGATGCTACCTGCAAGATGTCTGGCCCGTCGAGACAATGAGGAATTGGCATCTGACTCGGCTTTGACCGGAATCGGAGGCCACGCGGTACTGATACACAATAAACACATCACCAAAAGGATTGTCCGACTAGGACCGTACGATTGACTCTGCATCAGTCCAATCATGTCCTTCTGGCTCGAGGCGTGTATTGTCCGGCTTTCACAGGGTGTAGGACTCTTTGACCTTCGAACCGCGTACTCCACTTTCGATGACTTTGTGGAAAAATCGCAGGAGGTCGGCAAGATCGAGCCAGAAGCCGCAATTGAGACAACGCGCGTATAGTCGACGATTCATGAGTGTGTAGTGGTGATCTACCATCATGAAGCCTTTGCATTTGAGACAGTGCATCGATGTCGTGCCAGTCGGATCACTGCGTTAGGATGCCCGAACAATAACAAATCCTCTCACTATGCTGCCGTGTGCTTCATCGCAGTCGGTTGAGAATGAGTGCGAGGCAGCCGGCCAGTAATCCGCCACCGAAGATCGTCGTCCCAAACGAAAGATAGGCACTCGTACTACCGGCGGGATGAGTGTCGTAAAACAGGTCGCGAACGCCACCTTGAACCATAAGAACAGCGAACGTGGTGAGAGAACCCATGCTGAACCACCATACGAACGATCTCACGCCACCTCTGGGGAAAGAGCCGGCCGTAGCTCATCAGTGTCGTTCATGCCGTGACCCATTCGAACTCTATCCGAGGGCTGATATGGTGTCAAGCAAGGTGCCATTTCATCAGGGGCATCGAAAGATTTACGCTGGCTCAACCGGGACCACTGGGAACAGTGCCCCCTTTACGTCCACGATGCAAGAAGATTGAGACGCTTCCTGCCCCATTGTTGGCCACCGCCAATCCCGGCTCCTCTGCTTCCTGAATCGAAACTCGAAAAATTGCCACTGCGAAGGGGCCTGACGGAGTTCTGTAATTGCGTGGTGGATATTGAAACGTTCCATCTCCGCGCCCGAACAAGATAGACAGATCATTGGATTGCAAATTAACAATCGCGACATCCGAAAGACGATCTCCGTTAAAATCCCGCACCAGCCCGAAATTCGGGCCGGCGTCGGCGCCAGAATCCTTACCGGACTGGAAGGTGGCATTTCCATTGCCGAGAAACGTCGTGAAAGAGTCTCGCTCACCATTGATAACCAGGAGATCGAGCATTCGATCATTGTTGAAGTCGCCGAAGCTGACACCCAGCGGCCGCTTCCCCGTCTTGTAGTCAACAGGGGATCTAAAGGTACCGTCGCCGTTGCTGATCCATATTGATACGGCACTCGACATGGGACCGCCATTGGTCACTATCAGATCAGCCTTTCCGTCATTGTTCAGATCCTGGAGGGCAATCGAGGTGGGTGTGTCGCCATGCTCGTATTGAAGTCCGGGGCGAAATTCCCCTGTCCCGGTTCCAAGAAAGACCTTGATCTTATCGTTCCGCAGAGCGACAACCAGATCCGGCGTATTATCTCCGTTGACATCCTGACTGGCGATGGACACGGGCGCCCGATACACAGGATACTGCGAAGCTTCTTCAAACTTTGATTGACCCTTGCCTACCAATACCGAAACCTGATCGCTTCCCGAACAGGCAAGAGCGATGTCAGGAAGACCATCGAGATTGAAGTCACTGGTGACCAATGAACGCGGTTCCTGACACACTCGAACCTGAACCTGCTCTCGAAACGTGCCATCCCCATTGCCGAATAGAAAGGACAGGGTGTTGCTCGAGATGTTGGTCGTCACAATATCGGTAAAGCCATCAGCATTAAAATCGGCTGTTGCCAGGGTAGTAGGATTTTTCCCAACAGGGTAGCTGGCGAAGAAATAGAACGGATCGGGTGGGTCAAATGGCTCTGTCCTTGAACAGCCTACGGCCAGAAGGTTGCAGGCCAATGCCAAGCAAAGAGCAGGATGCCAGCACCGCCATCTGTCTCGCGGGGAAACAAATTCTGCGGCACGTGTCTGGGTAGGGAGCAGCATGGGCAACGCTCATAGGCCAACCAGGGCTTGCCTTCAATCTGCCCGGAGTATACAGAGCCTCTTATGGCTTCGCAACGATTGTCCACCCCCCCAATCGACCATCCGCTCAGCTGTCTCGCATCGGCCACGCATGGCTACAGTAGGCTTTTAAGAAGCTTTGAAAATCACTGAGTGTGTGAGCTAGAATAGGGCCCTTTATTAGGAGGTCGCCATGAGCAAAACGGTTCGCATTCCATTAACAATGTACGGAGTGGCAGAAGTCATCAAGTGGTGTGTCGACAAGAACCAGGGACGTATCCCCGGCGTTGATACCAAGGGATTTAAGACCATGCAGGCTCTATTGGCTGAAAAGCCCCAGTCGAACGATTATTTGACGCTCGACCAGTTTTGGAAAAAGCAGGTAGATCTGGAACTCACGGAAGAAGAGGTAGAGACAATCGACCGCTGCCTCTATGACATTCCCAATTTTGAGAACGTTCCGCTCCCTCAGATTCGGCACAAGTTCTGGCCTGGAGCGGTTTCATCCCATCCGTAACGCGCGCATCCCTGACTCCTTCTTATTCTTGAAGGAATCCCGTCCTCGATGCGCTCAGTGTTGCTACCAGTGGGGTGCTGTCGGTGACGGAAACCGCCGTCGAAATCGGAGAGTGATGGTGAGCGACATCCCTACTACAGCGTACCTTCGCCCTTCAGGTATTTCCGGAACCGTCCCATGAGGTCTGCGCCGAGGGTCCCGCCTTCAGGCTTTTTCGTCTCGGGATCTTTGAAATGGTCTCGAATCTCCTGCAACCGCATTCCCGCCTGCTCATTGCCCTGCAGCCGTTTCGTCTTCTGAAGAGCAGTCTCGAAGGCGTCGAACGTCAATTCGTTGTATCCAAAAGACCGGATTCGCTTGACCGCCTTCATCATCGCCTGGTTTCGGAAGGTCGTGAGGTGGTCTGAATCGATTTCATTCAATCCGAGCTTGCGAGCACGCCGTTCGGCGGCCTTCCGAATTCCGCTACGTACAAAGTCCGGAGAGGTTTGCAGCCGTTTCCATGCCTCGTCCGTCCAGGCCACACATTCTTGCGGCGCCTCCCACAACCGTCGCAATGTCTCTTCATCGATGCGCGTCAAGCCCTTTTCCCTCGCCGACTCTTCGGTATCATGCCGGATCATGTCGCTCACAAAATCCATGGCGATCGGCGGAGACTCCTTGATCTTCTGTTGCAGCAGTGCCAACGCGCCTTCGGTCCATTCCATGGGTGGCGACTCTCGTTCACGAACATCACCTAAGGCCTCGACCTTTTCGAAAAGCTCGACGTTGACCTCCATATGGCCGCCTTTACGGGCAATCTCATCGGCAATTTGCTTGATCATTCCCCGCATGAACTCCGGCACCGCAGCCAGGCGTTCCTTCGCCGCAGCAGTCCAAGGCAGATGGCCCTTTGCCATTTGATCGGCAGCCTCAGCCATGCCGCCTTCTCCACCCATACTACCCATCATCTGCTGTTTGAACTGATCCAGAATCTGCTCTGTAATCTCCGCGTATCCCAACTCGCGGGCTTTCTTTTCGGCTAGCCGGCGGACCATTCCACGCAGGAACGCCGGAGCTCGTTCCATGCGTTTGAGCGCCTCTTCACTCCATCGGATGTCCTGCATCGTCGTCTCGTTTGACTGGGACACGGAGTCCTCCTGTTACTGATTCAAGAGTTCCTTGAGTTCTTTGCCGGCCTTGAAGAAGGGGACTCGCTTGGCCGGGACTGCGACGGTGGCGCCGGTCTTTGGATTTCGACCTTCCTTCATGCGACGGGCTCTCAACCGGAAACTTCCGAATCCTCGTATCTCGGTCTTATCTCCATTCCTCAGAGAATCGCGTATGCAGTCGAAAATGGTGTTGACCACGATCTCCGCCTGTCGCTTGGTCAACGTCGTCACCTGTTCCGACATCCGCTCGATAATCTGCGCTTTCGTCATGGCTCCCCTCTTTTGCTAATTGGTGCCGCGACCCCTGCTTCGGTTTCCAGAGACTGTCTGTTCGCGTGAATCAAAATGCCATCAGGTATTTCAAGCTCACACCGGTGTGTAACTCAAGCTTCGGGAAGAGCGATGACAGGCGAGATTCCAACAGTTCGCGTATCGAAAATCGTCGTCGTGGTTCTAAAACCTTTGGCTCCCCTTCGATACCGACAATATCGGCGGCGATGCGAATGGCGTCTTCTAGATCGCCTAACTCGTCAACGAGTCTCGCTTCCTTGGCCTGACGGCCGGTGAGAATACGACCGTCCGCCAACGGCGCGACCTCTGACATCTCCAACGATCGTCCGTCTGCAACCGCCTGAATAAACTGCTGATGCACATCGTCCATGACGGACTGTAACAACTTGCGTTCTTCATCACTCATTCTCCGGAGCGGAGAGCCCACATCCTTGAACCGTCCACTCTTGATAACAACCCCTTCCACGCCGATCTTTTTCAGCAATCCCTCGACATTTGCCATCTCCATGATCACCCCAATGCTTCCGGTCAATGTTCCGGGGTTGGCGATGATACGATCGGTCGCCGCAGCAATGTAATACCCTCCGGACGCTGCAACGGTTCCCATCGATGCGATCACGGCTTTATTGCTCTTACTGCGTACCCGCTTCACCGCGTCGTGTATCTCCTGTGAAGGGACCACGCCACCACCAGGACTATCGATGCGTAAGACGATCGCCTTCACCAGCGGATTCTCACTAAATCGTTTCAGGTCGCCGACCGTCGTTTGCGCGTCGAGGATGACCCCCTCGAGGCGGATCAACGCGATGCGGTTCTCTCCCGAGAAATCCAGGTCAGGGAAGAATGCATTGATCAGGACAACAGCGGCAATCCCGATCACCACGATCCAGAAGATGCGTCGTAGGATTCCGCGCTTCTGCCCGGCAATTGGCGGTGTACCTTCACTCATAGGCAATCTCTGAAATCGGACATGTGCACAGCGGCCTCGGGAGAATCACTGCTCGTCGCCATCTCCCCGTTTCCGGCTTTGCTTTGCAGCACGTCCCAGACTCTGGTCAACCGCACCCTGGGAAGCATGGTATTCATCCACCTGCCGCCGTTCGGTGTCCAGTTGATGGTCCCGAAGACTCAATGCTATTTTACGCTCATCCCGGTCAACCTTGATAATCTTTGCCGACAGCTCATCCTGAATTTTGAATTTGTCTTCAATGCGGGCTTGTGGGTCAAGGCCAACCTCACTGACATGGATCAAGCCTTCCACATCACCATCAAGCTCCACGAATACCCCGAAATCTGCGATCTTACTCACCTTACCCGCAACCGTATCCCCGACGCGATACCGGGCAGGAATGTGATCCTCCCAGGGATCGCGCGTCAACTGTTTGTATCCCAATGACAATCGTTCCTTATCCTTGTCGATCCGGATGACGACCGCATCCACCTTTTGACCTTTCTTGAAGAGCTCGG
>JBEVJJ010000170.1:0-4951 GCA_040510255.1 Nitrospiraceae bacterium
TGGTCGCCGTCCTGATCGGAACGGTGCATATCAAGGATTTCTTCGCGCTGGGCTCTGGCCTCTCGTTCAGCATCCCTGAATCAGCAAAACCAGGTCTCTACACACGCATGCGACGGATCCTGGAGGCCGAGCATCTGCCAGGAACGTTGCTCGCCGTCGTAACGCTGGCTGTGCTGGTGAACCTGGTCGAACTACTCTGTACCGCGGGCCTCCCCGCGTTGTACACACAAATCCTCACCCTCCAACAACTATCGTGGTGGAAATATTATGGGTATCTGGGGCTCTACAATCTGGCGTATATTCTGGACGACGGGCTCATGGTCGCGATCGCGATCGTCACCTTGACTAGGCGAAGGCTGCAGGAAGGCGAAGGCCGCTGGCTCAAGCTCGTCAGCGGAGCGGTGATGGCGGGGCTGGGGGTCATTTTGTTGGTCAAACCCGAGCTCTTGTACTAACCCGCATTATCCATGAACGCTTGTCTTTCGATCGCCGCCAGGTCGTTGCGCGTCTTCGTCGCTCGTTGTTCGTCTTTCGTATCCCACCAACACGCGACACGGTTCACGAGGCACGCTCCTCCGAGAGACGATGAGGAAAGGTCATCACATGCCGCCGGAAATCCGTATCAAGCAGGATCCTTTATCTCGTCCCATTCGCGCGCTCTTTATTCCTCCACCGAGCGATCTGCTCCAGGAAGCGGGACAGATCATTCTGAAAGATGGCACGGTAGCGGAGTTACGGGTCGCCCACCCATCAGACGCCGACACGCTCCGGCTATTCGTCGACCGTCTGTCTCCGGAATCCAAACGGCATCGCTTCTTTTCGGCGACGCGGCCGCCCGCCGAGGTCCTCCAGTCACTCTGCGCTTCGTCCGACCCCCATGACCAGATGACACTCATCGCACTACGTGCGTCGGAAGGGCGCTCAATGATCGTTGCCGCTGGCACCTACACCGCACGCGATGCGGAAACCGCTGAAGTGTCACTGGCAGTAGACGACGCGCTGCACGGCAGGGGCCTCGGGACAATTCTCCTGGAGCATCTGGCCCTCCTGGCTGTCCGACAGGGCCTTACCAAATTCTGGGCCGTCACGCATGCCGACAATCTGGCGATGCGCGAGGTCTTTCGCGAATCCGGCTTTCCCTGGCATGAATATCTTGAAGGAGGGGACATCGAAGTCGAACTGTCGCTCATGCCCACCGAACGAACGGTGAGGCAATCGGAATGGCGGGAACGCGTCGGGACCGTTGCGTCGCTCCGTCCGTTTTTCTATCCACGGGGGGTTGCCGTGATCGGCGCCTCGCGAAATCCTGCCAGCATCGGTTACCGGGTTCTCGACGCACTCGTAGACAATCATTTTCACGGGCCCATCTACCCTGTGAATCCATACGCAATCGAACTCGCCGGGCTTCGTGTCTATCCGACGATCAATACTGTCCCCGGGCCGGTGGATCTGGCGGTCATTGTCGTGCCTCGCCATGCCGTGCTGACGGTCATCGAGCAGTGCGCCGGGAAAGGCGTCCGCGCCATCGTAGTCCTCACCGCCGGTTTTGCCGAGGTGGGCGAGGAGGGACGCGATCTTCAGCAACTGCTCCTGGAGAAGGTCCGCCTTCATGGAATGCGAATGGTCGGGCCAAATTGCTTCGGGCTTCTCAATACCGATCCAGCTGTCCGGCTTAATGCGACATTCGCTCCGGTGTTTCCACCGTCCGGACACGTCGCCATGTCGTCTCAAAGCGGAGCACTCGGCCTGGCGGTTCTGAGCGCTGCCCGTCGTCTACACCTCGGCATATCCACATTTGTGAGCGTCGGGAACAAGGCTGACATCTCGGTCAACGACTTGTTGCAGTACTGGGAAAGCGACACGGAAACCGGTGTCATTGTGTTGTACGTCGAATCCTTTGGAAACCCTCGCCGGTTTGCACGGATAGCCCGGCGAGTCAGCCATAGCAAACCGGTCGTGGCCATGAAGGCCGGTCGATCGACAGCCGGACGACGTGCGGCCGGGTCTCACACCGCCGCCCTCGCCGCCAGCAACGTAGGCGTTGACGCACTGTTTTCACAGACCGGCTTGCTGCGCGCCGACACGCTCGAGGAGATGCTCGCGCTCGCCATTGGGCTGTCTCTGCAACCTCTCCCACAGGGTCGACGAGTCGGGGTGATTACGAATGCGGGAGGTCCGGCCATTTTGTGTACGGATGCCTGTGAAGCCGGCGGCCTCATCGTACCTGAGCTCTCCGCTGAAACGATTGCAGCGCTGGCCGATTTTCTTCCTTCGACTGCCGCGCTTAAAAATCCAGTGGATCTCATTGCCTCAGCCACTCCCGACCACTACGCCAAAACCATCAGTGCACTGCTGCGGACCGATGAGATTGATGCGCTCATTGTGCTCTTTATCTCGCTGACTCCCGGCGACACCGACAGGATAGCAGAAGGAATTCGCGTAGGCATTGCATCGTCACGTGGGGTCGGTGCCATGAACAAGCCGGTGTATATCAATTGGATGGCTGAGGGAGACCGTGAACGAGTGTTCTCAATCAACGGAGAAACGATCCCTTCGTATGCTCTTCCGGAGATTCCCGCGCGCGTCTTGAGCAAGGCCGCAGCCTATCACTCCTGGCGGAATCAGCCCACTGGAGTGATTTTGGACTTTGATGATATGGATCTCTCCCAGGCGAGAGCCATCTGCAATGAGGCAGGTGAGAAGCGGGGGTCAGGCTGGTTGACGACAGAGAAAACGCGAGCGCTCCTGTCGGCGATGCATCTTCCAGTTCCTGTCGGTGGAGTCGCCACGACCGTTGATACCGCCGTCTCGTTGGCGCGAGGGATCGGTTTCCCGGTCGCCGCGAAACTCGCTTCGCACCAGATCGTGCACAAAACCGAGATTGGCGGCGTCCGGCTAAACCTCACGAATGAGCAAGCAGTCCGGGAGGCGTTCGAAGCCATCCGCGCGCCGCTTGAGCGGGATCACAGCCTCGACGCGATGGAAGGGGTGTTGATCCAACCGATGCTGTCAGGCGGCGTGGAGCTGATGGTCGGCGTGACTCATGATCCGCTGTTCGGACCACTCATCGCGTTCGGACTCGGGGGCATCCACGTGGAGATTTTGGGAGACGTGCGGTTCCGAATTACGCCGTTGACGGATCGCGACGCGACCGACATGGTACGTGAGATCAAAGGCTACCGATTATTGGAAGGCTACCGCGGCCACCCTCCGGCGGACATCGAGGCGATCGAGGAAGTCCTCTTGCGCGTCTCCCGATTGGTAGAAGAAATTCCTGAGATTACGGAACTGGACCTCAATCCGATCTTCGCCCTCTCACCGGGTCAAGGCTGTTGGATCGTGGATGCCAGGATCCGCGTGTCGGCGAACACATCACCAGCAGCGGTGTAGAAATATGTTTCCCTGCCCAGGGCCTTGTAAGAGCATGCCTGGATCATTTTAAGGCCATGCCGGAATATCCGAATTTGTTGTGCCGAGAGAGCATCGCTCAACGGCGGCATCATGTGTCGTCCTTTCAACACACGATCCCAGAACACTCATCGTTTGACAGAATCGGATTGCCCGCCAATCACGGACCGAACCCCCCTTTCGCACCGGCGCCGGGAGAGATAGTACAGCTTGCGTCTGGCGCGGCGGACGCTGGAACCTTTACGACTGCTCAACCCTGTTGCTACCTCACCGGCAGCGAGCAAGAATGGAGGACCGTTCATGTGCGAAACCATGCCGACGGCGCTCGCGATGCTCGTTGCAATCAGGAATCCGACCATCTGTCCGAATCGTGACCCCATCATCTTAGATTCTCCATTCGGTCCTCCTTGAATTGTGTAAGACGATCCACTAGGAATATGAACGCATTAGTCTAGGACGGGAAGGGCGCCATGCAGCAAGCTGATGATCCGACTCCATTCCGCCTGTGTCATTCACTATGATGTAGTGCTTCACTCTTTCCTCTCGCCTTCACTCATAATTTATAAGTCAGCATCCAGAGTTCAGGCCTCAGAATTCAGAACTCAAACATTCCGCATTCCTTATTCATGAACCCCTCATTCATAATTTCTTCCCGTCATGTGGCATTTGAGACACTCCGCCATTCGTCCTGGCTGATGAGCAGCACCGCCCGCAGCAAGCAAATGGCTCATGGCCGGACTATCTTTAAGCTTCGGCCGATCCGCGACTCTCGTCCCGAATTCATGACAGGCGCCGCACGAGTTGGTTCCGGTCGCCAAGAAAACAAATTCCCCGTGCGGATTGATGCGCGCAGCATTGGTGATCTGAGTCAGCGCGCCCCGATGTTCCGTATGGCAGGCGCTACAGGCAGTGCGCTGCGTCGCTATATCGCGATGCACCGTTGCGACGGCAGGCGCAGACCTGCTTTCAAAATAGCTACCGGAGTGGCAGTTCACACATCGCGAGGGACTCGGACCATGAAACGGTTCGTGGCATTGTGTGCAGGAAGAAATATCGGCATGGTAGCGGCTCAGGTCTCCCGGAGCCCAGAAGGACGCGGGATGCCGCCATGACCCCCAGCCGACCCAGACAACCACGACAAGCGTCGTCATCGTGACGACCGGAACGGCGGTCCTTGGGAGCGGGTGATACCGCATTGTTAGCCCACATTAATCTTGAACGGCTCTACTGCAATCGCGGATTCGCTGCTGCGACAAGCCTACCCGGTTTCGGCGGCGTCCACGAGCAATTCCCAGACACTGGACGCTCACAAGACACTGCCGGCTCACGGGACACGGTCCGCTCACCACTCGCGGGCGTCCACAACCGTGGCGCTCATTATTCTTCGCGCCGTGGACCTCGCCGGCGCGCACAGACATGGTGCTCTTTATTCATCGCACCGTGCGCCTCATTATTCTTCGCGCGTGGACCTCGCGACGCGACTACGCGATTTCGTGACGACCCATCATGAATACTGCGGGCTCAGAGGCCTGCAAAGAACAGC
>JBEVJJ010000171.1:0-17954 GCA_040510255.1 Nitrospiraceae bacterium
CACAGCAAACGACGGAACCGTGATCACCTGCCCCATCATAGATCCTGACCGTGCGTGTATGCAGCGTGATCTTAGTCTGCCTGCCTTCGTAGAAAGGTCGGGACATCCCACTCATCATCTGCTACGACGGCCACCCGTTCAACCGGCTCGCGCGCATCACCCATCCGACGGAGGAATGTGGGACGATCCAAATCCTTTGCCTGACGATCGCCGCTCGAATGCATCCCCATGAGTACTTGCTGACCACTTCGACCATGCCCGCTTCTGGGTGCCAGCCGTTCCGAAGCCACCGGTTTGGCGAGCGGCTGATCTTCCCGTTCAAAACCCGTCGCAATGACAGTGACGACCAAATCGTCCCCCATTTCCGGATTGATGACCTGGCCGACAATGATGTTTGCTTCGGGGTCTGCGGCATGCTGAACGATGGAGGCCGCTTCCTCCACTTCGTGAAGCGACATATTCGGCCCACCGGTAATATTGAGCAGCACCCCGCGTGCTCCTTCGACACTGCCTTCTTCGAGCAATGGACTGCACATGGCCTTTTGCGCCGCTTCAGTTGCGCGCGTCGCACCGCGCGCCATTCCCATGCCCATGACCGCACGGCCGGTATGGGACATGATCGTCCGCACGTCGGCAAAATCAACATTGACTAGACCGATCGTCGTGATCACGTCCGCAATTCCCTGAATGGCCTGACGCAGAACATCGTCCGCGACCTTAAACGCATCCAGCAACGGTGTCGCTTTGTCCACAATGCCGAGTAACCGCTGATTGGGAATGATGAGCACCGTATCCACATGACGTTTTAGATCACGAATGCCCTCTTCGGCATGACTCATCCGGCGATGACCTTCGTATTGAAACGGTTTGGTCACCACTGCGACAGTCAAAATCCCGAGTTCGCGCGCAATGCTGGCAACGATCGGTGTGGCCCCCGTGCCAGTACCACCTCCCATGCCTGCCGTCACGAAGACCATGTCGGCGCCAACAAGGCTTTCGCGAATTTGATCCTTACTTTCAAGCGCCGCATCACGGCCGACTTCCGGCTTCGCCCCGGCACCCAATCCACGGGTCCGTTCGGGACCGATTTGAATCCTATATGCTGCATTGGACCGCTCCAGAGCCTGCACGTCGGTATTGGCCGCAATGAAGTCCACCCGGCACAACCCACCGGTAATCATCGTGTTGATGGCATTGCACCCTGCCCCCCCGACTCCGATCACCTTGATCCGGACGGGTGTCTGTGCATCCTCCTGCAATGAAAACATCGGGGCACCTCCCTTGACGATGTCGCGTGTGCGATATCCAGTCACACGCGAAGGTTAGAAAAACTCGAACATCCACGATCGCATACGATCGAACACTTTTCCGAAACCACGCCCGTGACGCATGCCAGCCGTCTCGAGCTCCTGAGCATGCTGTTTCGCATGGAGTAGTAAACCGACTCCTGTGGCATGCATGGGATTACTGACAATGTCGCGAAGGCCGCCGATACCGGTCGGAATGCCCCGACGGGCCGGAAGATTCAGTACTTTCTCCGCCGCATCCGGCATGCCTTCAAGCAATGATGTGCCACCGGTGATCACGACACCCGCTCCCAGCATACCTTCGTAGCCGGCTCGTACTATTTCTCGTTTGACCAGATCAAACATTTCCTCCACGCGCGGCTCGAGAATCTCCCCTATATCTCTTCGAGAAAAAGTCCTGGGGGGCCGGTCGCCAACCGAAGGCACTTCCACCGTTTGATGACCGTTGATCAGATCCGTCCTCGCCATACCATGCTGAACCTTGATGCGTTCCGCTTCCGTTTGAGACGTGAGCAACCCGATGGCCAGATCTTTCGTCAGATTTTGACCGCCGATCGGCAGGACCGCCGTATGTCGAATGCTGCCGTCGAGGAAGATGGCGAGATCCGTGGTACCCCCGCCCAGATCGATCATTGCTACTCCCAATTCGCGTTCCTCCGCGCTCAACACGGCTTCACTCGAAGCCAATGGCTGGAGAATGATGTCCACGACGTCGAGACCGGCTCGGTTGACACTCTTGATGATATTTTGAGCTGATGTGACCGCGCCCGTAATGACGTGCACATTCACCTCGAGCCGATTGCCTGACATGCCCAGCGGCTCACGAACCCCCTCCTGGTCGTCAACCATGTACTCCCGGGGCAGAATATGGAGAATTCGCCTTTCGTGTGGAATGACCGCCAAGGTGCGGGCGCTTTCGATTGCACGGTTGATGTCGTCGCGCATCACCTCCTGTTTTTTGAGTGCGATGACGCCTTTGAGGTTTTCACCGGAAATGTGGCTTCCCGCAATGCCCGTATAAACCGAATTGATCTGCACGGCCGCCATCAGTTCCGCTTCTTCCACGGCCTTCTTGATCGATTCGACGGTACTCTCGATGTTGACAACCACGCCCTTCCGTAGCCCGCGGGAGGGACAAGAGCCGACTCCAATGATATTCAGCGGTCCTTCCTCCATCGCTTCTGCGACGATGGCGCAGATTTTTGTCGTCCCGATATCCAAGCCGACAAGAATATGATCCCGCTTAGGCAATCAGCTCACCCCCTTCCTCGAACTATCACCCGATCCATATAGCGCAAATCGATCTCCTGCCCTCGTTCTCCCTCACCGTCGAACTCGGCAGTGCGGAGAGCAGACCTCATTTTTAAGAATCGGCTCCACTGTTGATCCATAGAGGAAGCGCTAAACTGAAACGTACTCCCTTGTATGGAGGCCACCAGATTCGACAAGTGCCCGACGTGTATTTCTGGCCTCCCTCCCACGGCACGCACAATCAAGCGCGCGAGTTCAATCCCCGTCTTCACTGCTTGCCGGGTCTCCGTCTTCCCCTGTAAGAGGCTGCGACCCTCTACTCCAGAAAGCATGGGCAAAGCGGGATCGTCCTTCGTCCCCAGTTTCGCTAAGACATGGCCTTCGTCATCCGTCACAAAATTCTCGGCTGGCGTTCGCACCACAGCGGCAGGTACCCGCTCAGTGAGTCTGACCTGCACTTCGTGAAACGGAACAAGTGTGACGGTCGCGTCTTTGATCCATGGATGCTGTTTCAATCGCTCTGTCAACCAATTCGGATTCAATGCATACAGCGTTGTGTTGTCTTTAAAGCCCAGGCGGCTCAAGACCTCACGACGGGAGACATGATCGAGGCCTTCGATCGTCACTTGCCGCACCTCAAACCATCCCCTGGTCAAGGGTCCCACCTCGCGGGCGAGCACGAACAGTCCCGCACATCCCGCGACCACCAGGCCGACGATTCCAATGGCATAGGCCGTCTTGAGCATCCCTCTGCCCCATCGAGCCCAGCGACCTCTGGTCATCTGTCCCTGGCCGCCGGCCTCGTCGAGACCACGACGCGCGTTGGTTCTGGGGCCAACAATTTTCTTTCGCTTCCTCGAAAGCAACCCGAAGATCCTTAACGAGCCCCGGCCTCAATAAATGGTGGCCGTTGTGCCCGAACCAGAGCCGACTGCACAATCACTTCGGTCAAGGCATCGTAAGTGAGCCCGGCTCGAGCGGCTGCCATCGGCAGCAAACTCGTTTCCGTCATTCCGGGAACGGTATTGATTTCCAACACAAAGGATTTCCCGCGCGGCGTAATGCGGAAATCGACGCGGGCAGCTCCCTCACACCCGAGTACCCTGTAAGTCCGAACCGCCAAGGTACGGATCTCTCGCGTCACCGCGGCCGAGAGTGGAGCAGGACAGAGGTATTGCGTTCGCCCTTTCTCGTATTTGGCGGAAAAGTCATAAAACCCACCCGGCGCGACAATTTCCACAGGCGGAAAGGCGTCGATGCTTCCGTCGGGTCTCGCGACAACGGCGACCGTCACTTCGTGGCCCGGGACATAGGTTTCGATCATTGCTTCGTCCTCAAAGCGATGAGCCACATTCAGTGCCTCTCTCCATTGTGAAGGCTTTTTCACGATCGTCACCCCTATCGTGGAACCCTGCGAAGGAGGCTTGACGACGACCGGCCATTTAAGTTTTGCAGCTTTCAATACCTTGGCGCTGGTCGTCGATTGCCCCTTCTTCACCACCGTCCCTGACGGAACCGGAATTCCCTGAGTCCCTAACAATGTTTTAGTCACAACCTTGTGCATTCCGATTGCGCTGGCGCGGACACCGGACCCTGTGTAGGGAATACGGATCGACTCTAGAAAACCTTGGATCGAGCCATCCTCGCCACCCCCTCCGTGTAACGCCAGAAATGCGATTTTGACTTCGCGGTCGAGCAACTCCTTGTAAAGGGAAGGCCCGACATCGATGGTGATCGCATCGTAGCCGGCGCGAAGCAAGGCGCGGCAGACGGCCTCTCCGGTTTTCAACGACACGTCTCGCTCCGAGGATTCTCCTCCCATCAGGACACCAATCCGGGCGCGGGTCAAAGGCCTGCCTTCACCTGGTACCGTTCTGTTCCCATTAATCGATTTCATATTCGTCCTCAACCCTGGCCGATCACCTTCACCTCAAGATCGAGCAGGACACCAGTTTTCTTGTGTACCTCCTGGCGAACTTTCTTGATCAATTCCAGCACATCCTTTGCACGCGCCTGTCCGCGGTTCACCATGAAGTTGGCGTGTTTGTCGGATACCTGCGCATCACCGACCCGTGCTCCCTTCAGCCCCGCCATTTCAACGAGATGGCCTGCCGAACCTTGGGGCGGATTCCTGAATACGCATCCTGCGCTGGGTAACGAGAGCGGTTGTGTGTCTTTCCGATACTGCAAATAGTTTTTAACGGTCTTTTCGATATCCTTGCCGACCCCCGGCATCAGTTGTAGCCAGACTCCGACTACCACACCGCGCGGCAGTTCCGCGTGCCGATAGCGAAACTCGATGTCGGTTGCATGAAGATCCACGACCTCGCCTTTTTCTGTTACGAGACGAACCGCTTTGACCGATTCCTTCATCTCCCCCAGTCGTGTTCCAGCATTCATGACGACACAGCCGGCCACCGTGCCCGGAATACCCGCTCCCCACTCCAGCCCAGAGAGTCCGCGGCGCACGGCATATCCGATCAAGGTCGGCATTCCGACACCCCCCTCCGCGTAAAGAACATGAGCGGACTCCTTACGGATCGCGCGCATCTTTGCCAGGCTCATGACAATACCCCGAATACCACCATCACGGACCAGAATGTTCGTTCCGCCCAAGACGAAAAGGGGAATCCTCGCGCCATGCGCCTGCTTCACCACCCGACAGACGTCGTCCACGTTGGCCGGTTCAACCCATACATCCGCCGGACCGCCAATTCGGAATGACGTGTATTTCTGCAGCGGTTCATGGAACTTGACGACCCCCCGCACTCCATCCATGACGCGCCTCAAAATATTTTCCTTCGCTCCGGCGCGCTCCGAGTCGTCTCGGAATTCCTTCCGAAGTTCCTGTTTGGACATCGTCCGTCACGCCGAAGCCGGAAGTCTATCCAGGATGCCGAGTCCGGCCTTCCAGATATCCCCGGCTCCTAACGTCAACACAAGATCTCCCGACCTCAGCGTCGGCAGGACTTGATCCGGCAACGATTCCTTTCGATCGATATAGGTCACTGACGGGTGCCCCGTCGCACGAACGGCATTCGCGAGCCCTTCCCCTGACACGCCGGGAATCGGCTGTTCGCCGGCCGCATAAATCTCGGTGATGAACACGGCGTCGGCCTGGGCAAAGGCGGTGGAAAATTCTGCCGCCAGATCCCGGGATCTCGTGTACCGATGCGGCTGAAAGAGAACCACCAATTTCCGGTTCATACTCTGCTTTGCGGCAGCCAAGGTGGCCAGGATTTCCGTCGGATGGTGGCCGTAGTCATCGACCACCATGATGCCGGCCTTTTCTCCACGCAAATGAAACCGGCGTTCAACCCCCGTGAAGGCCGCCAATCCCTTCCGGATCAAATCCGCCGGCACATCGAGTTCTAAACCGATCGCGATTGCGATCAGAGCATTGGATACGTTGTGCACGCCGGGAATGGCCAGCCGGAACGGGCCCAGGTTCTTCCCGCGAAAGTGTGCCCGGAATTCGGAGCCCCACGGCCGCAAGGTGATGTCGGTCGCGCGGAAATCGACGACGCATCCCTCGTGCTCCTGAAGTCCATAGGTTTGATACCGTTTGACGACGCGCGGCAGCAATGTTCGCAGCCGCTCGTCATCCGCACACAGCACCGCCAACCCGTAGAACGGCACCTTATTGACGAATTCCAGAAAGCTATCGTTCAACCGGTCCATCGTGCCGTAGTGTTCGAGATGTTCACGATCGATATTGGTTACGGCGACGATTGTCGGGGACAGGCGCAGAAACGAACCATCGCTCTCGTCCGCCTCGGCGACGAGCAGATCTCCGCGCCCCAGACGCGCATGGCTTCCCAAGGCGTTGACCTTCCCGCCGATGACCATAGTCGGATCGAGTCCCCCTTGAGCCAGCACATTGGCGACCATCGACGTCGTCGTGGTTTTGCCGTGTGCTCCGGCGATCGCGACTCCATATTTCAGTCGCATCAGCTCGGCCAGCATTTCCGCGCGTGGAATCACCGGGATTTGCTTCGCTTTGGCTGCGACAACTTCCGGGTTTGCCTGGGCGACAGCCGACGAGATGACTACGACCTGCGCCTCCCCAATGTTGGATGCTTGGTGTCCGATCGCGATTCGCCCGCCGAGTTCCTCAAGGCGACGGGTGGTGTCTGATTGGTGCAAATCCGAACCGCTGACTTTGTACCCCAGCGTGAGCAAGACCTCGGCGATGCCACTCATTCCCGAGCCACCGATTCCTACTAGATGAATATGTTGCGTCTTTCGAAACATCGCAGTCCGCTTCAAGCTTTGCGCCCTGGGAATCCCATTGACGTCTTGACGATACGGATCGTTCTCATAGGCATGACTCCCCTCCCGCTCATATCGCTCCAACACTCCTGTTGATTTCATGACGCCTCCCCATTACGTCATAACATTCACGGACAATAACCTCTGCAGCGTCGATCCGTCTCATGGCGAAGCTATTCGCACTCATCGCGCGCAGCCGCTCCGGTTCCCGGAGAATGCCCATGATCACACGAGAAAGTCGCGCTCCGTTGAGGTCGGTTTGAGATAGCACTACAGCCGCGCCTGCCGACTCCATCACTTGTGCGTTCAACGCCTGGTGGTTGTAAATGGCGGTCGGCAACGGGATAAGAACTGCGGGCTTTCCACAGACCGTCAGCTCCGCAATGGTCATTCCGCCTGCTCGAGCAACGACCAGATCAGCCGATCGTAACACTGCCGGCATGTCGTACAAGAACGGAACGACCTTGGCATCCATACCGGCCATGCGATAGGCATCGCTCACCCGTGCATGATCAGGCTGTCCGGTCTGATGCGTTATCTTAAGCCCCAAGATTGACTTGAGATGCGGCAGGGCTTCAATCACCGCGCTGTTGATCGCCTTGGCCCCCTGACTGCCTCCGAAGATCAACACATGACACGTCTCCGTCGTGGAGGCCTCACCGTCTCGCCCCTGCTCCAAGAACGCCCGCCTCACCGGCATCCCCACGACACGGACTTTTGTCCGGTCAAAAAACCGTGTCGTTGTTTCAAATGCCAAAAAGATCCGTCGGACCATCGGGGCAACAACCTTGTTGGCCATGCCCGGATAGGCGTTGGGCTCTAGCATCACACCCGGAACACGACGGACAAACGCCGCCAGCAGGATCATCGGACTGGTATACCCACCGACTCCAATGACGAGATCGGCCTTCCGCTTCGCCAGAACCCGGAAAGATTCCCACAAGCTCAAGGGCAGTGTACCGATGGCGCGTATGACGTCCGCCAAGCTTCTCCCCATCACAGGCTTCGCTGAAATGAAATCCAATTCAAATCCCTCGTGTGCAAGCACTGTCGTTTCGATGCCACGGGTGGTACCGACGAATACCACCCGTGTCGCCGGATCCCGTCGAAGAAATTCTCTGGCGACCGCAATCGCCGGGTAAAGGTGTCCGCCGGTTCCGCCTGCAGCCACCACCACGTTCATGGACCACTGCTTCCCCGTTCACTGCGCGACCCGCCGGCCTCCCGCCCGCCGTGGCGGTCTCGCGAGATACTGAGCAGAATTCCCACGGCAAACAAGCTGGCGACGAGGGATGATCCTCCATAGCTGACAAATGGCAATGTGAGCCCCTTGGTCGGAAGCAATCCCGTCACGACGCCGGCATTCACCAGCGCTTGTATACCGATCAACAACGTGATCCCTACTCCCAGATGCCTGCCGAATAGGCTCCGGGCCCTGCCGGCAACCTGTAAGCCTTTGAAAACGAAAATGGCGTACAGCAGAATAATCATCGCACTGCCGATCAGACCTAATTCTTCCCCCACTAGAGCGAGGACAAAGTCGGTATGCGCCTCCGGTAGAAAGAACAATTTCTGTTTGCCCTCGCCGAGCCCGACCCCAAAGAGACCGCCGCTGCCGAAGGCCAGGAACGACTGCGTAATCTGAAATCCGGAATCGGAGGCATTTTCCCACGGCTTCAAGAAGGTCAATAATCGCTGCCGTCGGTAACTGGATCCCAGGATGAGCATCATGACGACCGGAATGGCGCTCAGTCCCAGCGCCACCAGATGCGTCATCCTTGCGCCGCCAAGAAACAAGAGCGTCACCATGACCAATCCCATGACCACCACAGTTCCCAGATCCGGCTCCAGAAGCACCAGGGCGCTCAAAGCACACACGACCACGATCGGTGGAAGGAGACCCCGCGCGAACTGCGTAATCTTTTCGTTCTTCTTGGCCAAATATGCGGCGAGATAGATCACCGAAACTAGTTTCACGATCTCGGCCGGCTGAATATTGAGCATGCCCACCTGCAACCACCGTCTTGCCCCCTTCGCGGCCATGCCAAAGGAAGGAACCAAAACCAGGATCAGCAACACCACCGTCAGCCCCAGAATAGGGATGGCCAATTTCCGCCAGACCGCGTACTCGATCCGTGACACGATGTGCATGATGACCAACCCGCCCGTCAGCCAGGCCAGTTGCCGCTTGAGGAAGTACCACGAATCGTGAAATCGACTCCCCGCCACCACTGCGCTCGCGCTGAAGACCATGACCAGCCCGACCAGCGCCAGGACTAGCGTGACAGTGAGCAGGGTCGGATCCATCGCCACCCGTTTCGCCGACCGCTGATCGGACGTGGGCCAGGGTAATGTCAGTGTCCCGACGGCTTTGTGCGCCATTGCTCAGTGTGTCATCCTCCCAAACCGGATGGAGGTCTTGTCACGAGGCCAATTCCTGGACCAACGATTTAAATTGCTTGCCTCGATCTTGATAGTCGGCAAACATGTCAAAACTGGCACAGGCCGGTGAGAGCAGCACCACGTCGCCGGGCTTGGCCTGTCCCGCCGCAAGTTCCACGGCTTCTCGGAGCGTCGCAGCATGTGTGATGCGGTCGAAATTGCCGACTGCCATCTCGATACGCGAGGCGGCTTCCCCGATCAAAATGAGACGGACCACTCGCTGACGGATCGCTGTTTCCAGCTTCGAAAAATCACCGCCTTTGTCACGCCCACCCGCGATCAACCAGATCGGCTGGTCGATGCCTTCCAACGCCTTGAGGGTGGCATCCACGTTTGTTCCCTTCGAATCGTTGACGAACCGTACGCCGCGGCGCTCCCGGACCACCTCCAGGGCATGCTCCAAGCCGGGAAACAATTGGAGGACCCGGCGTATGGCATCCAGGTCGCATCTGCACAGCAATGCATAGGTCACAGCCGCCATGACATTGTCGACATTGTGCAGCCCGATCAGCCGCATGTCATTCCGCCGGCAGATTTCCTCCGTCGTTCCTCGCACGGTAGTCAGAATGCGATCGCCGTCCAAGTACGTTTCTTTCTCCACACGGACAGCACCGGGAACCGGCCTGCGTCGAAAACCGATCACATGTGCTTTGACGCGGCCGCGCAATCCGGCCACTCGATCGTCATCCATATTCAAGAGTGCAAAATCATCGGGGACTTGGTTCTCAAAAATCCTGGCTTTCGCCGTCACATACTCCTTAACCGAGTGATATCGATCCATGTGATCCAGCGTGACGTTGAGAATCGATGCCACCCACGGATGAAAGGTCTCAATCGTCTCCAACTGAAAACTGGAAACCTCGACCACCAGATAATCGTAGGGCTTGGACATGGTCCCGGTTGGTGAATCGGATTGGCGTGATTGAAATATGTTCAAGGCCGCCTCGCTGATCGCGGTTCCCAGATTTCCGCCGACAAACGTCGATTTTCCGCTCGCTTTGAGAAATTGACCGATCAACGTGACCGTCGTACTCTTGCCGTTGGTTCCCGTCACGGCCAAGATGGGAGCGTTCAGGAACGTCGAAGCCAGTTCGAGTTCGCCGACCACTTTGATTCCACGCGCGCGAGCCCGCACGAGTCCCTCTGACAGGAAAGGGACACCCGGACTGACGACGATCATGTCGGCTCCTTCCAGAGCCGATTCGTAGTGATCTCCCAGCCTGACCCGGATACGCGTCTGTTCTATTTGGGAGACCGCTGCGGCGAGTTCGCACGCGTTCTTCCGGTCCGTCACCGTCACCTGCGCCCCTGCCGTATCCAGAAGACGGGCGGCAGCAACTCCGCTCCGGGCGAGTCCCACGATCGTAATCTTGGCATCCTTGTAAGTCACCGCTCACCATCACCGAAGTTTCAACGTGCTGAGACTGAGCAAGGCAAGGAGGATGGCAATGATCCAGAGACGGACGACGACCTTCGGCTCCTCCCACCCTTTCATCTCGAAATGGTGATGGATCGGAGCCATCAAGAAAATCCGCTTCCCACGCGATTTGAAGGATAAGACCTGAAAAATGACAGAGACCGCTTCGATGACAAACACGCCGCCTACGAGAAGCAGCAATAATTCGTGCTTGCTAATTACGGCCACGGTTCCAAGCGCCGCTCCCAGCGGCAGCGATCCGACATCCCCCATGAACACCGAGGCCGGGTAGGTGTTGAACCACAGAAAGCCGAGGCTCGAGCCGAGAATCGCTCCGGTGAAGATGGCGATTTCACCGGCACCTTCGATATGCTGAATAAGGAGATACTCGGCCATGACTTTATTGCCTGTGACGTAGGCGACAATCGTATAGGCGAGGGACGCGATCATGACTGGGCCGATCGCCAATCCATCCAGCCCATCAGTCAGATTGACCGCATTCGAGCTGCCGACAATCACCAGAATCGCGAAGACGATGTAGAACCATCCCAGGTCTGGGGTAAAGTTCTTAAAAAATGGCACACTCAATTTCGTCGTATAACTGGGCAAGATGTACAACATCAAACCAATGGCGAGGGCGACGGCAATCTGTCCGGCGAACTTCTGAGCAGCAGACAGACCCTTGGACCGTACTTTCACGAACTTGAGATAGTCATCGGCGAACCCCACCGCCCCGAAGCCAACCGTGGCGATCAGCACCAACCAGACATATCGGTTGGTCAGATCCGCCCACAACAGTGTCGACAGAACCACCGCAAAAATAATGAGGATACCACCCATGGTCGGGGTACCGCTCTTGGCCAAGTGTCGCTTGGGACCATCATCCCGCACTTGCTGCCCCAATTTGACCTCCTGCAACTTGCGGATCACCCAGGGCGCCAAGACGAATGCAATCAAAAAGGCCGTAACGGCCGCGTAGATGATCCGGAAGCTTTGATAGCGAAAGACATTCAGGAACGAAAACTGCGTGTGAAGCGGATAGAGCCAGTTGTATAGCATCCCGAACGTCTATACTCGGTTCGCGTTTCCCATCCATGAAGTCGTCTGCCGATTCTCCATCGACCTACGACGCCTTTTTCGCCACACGCCGCATTCCGGTGAGAATCTCGACGACATGTTCCATCCGCATGCCGCGAGAGGCTTTGACCAGCACGACATCGCCCTGTCGGACCAATGCTTTCAGGGCGGTCCCTCCGGCAAAAGCATCTGCGACTTCAACAATACGGTCCGATGGCATGCCTGCCGCGCGGGCACCCTGAGCCAGTTCTCGATTCAAGGCGCCGCAGGCGATCAGATGCGTCACGTTATGTTCAGCGACGAAGGCGCCTACTTCTCGATGCATCCGCTTCGCGTCAGGTCCCAACTCCAGCATGTCGCCCAGCACTGCAATCGTGCGCTTGTCACCGGCTAATTGTGCCAGCATCTGAATGGCTGCCTTCATCGAGGCCGGATTTGCGTTGTAACAATCATTGATGAGTTGCACGCCATGATACATACCGACCTGCGATCGCATCGCGGCCGGGCGGAAGCGTGACAATCCTTCCGCAATCGTGGAGCCGGACAACCCCAGCACATAGCCGATGGCAGCCGCAGCCAGCGCATTCTGGATATTGTGCGTCCCATGCGTCCGAAGGGACACCTGCGTCGGCCGCGCACGCCCGGGTAGAACCAGCCCGAACACCGTTCCCCGATTTCGCGTCTCCTCATGCGCCTGCTCGGCTCGTACCTCCGCCTTCGACGATATACCGAACGATACGACCCGGCATTGCGCCCTCGCCGCAAGGTAGTCGAAATACTGATCATCAGCATTCAGAATCACGACACCATCCGGAGGCAGTTTATCCAACAATTCCGCCTTCGCCTGGGCCGACCCTTCCATACTGCCGAAGAATTCGAGATGGTCCGGTCCGATATTGGTGATGATCCCGATGGTCGGGCGGACGATATCACACAGGCGCAGGGTTTGACCTTGCTGATCCACACCCATTTCGATGACTCCGGCCTGGTGGCGCGGGGTCAATTGAAACAATGTCTGTGGAACTCCGATGCGGTTGTTCAGATTGCCCTCGGTTTTGAGGGTCCGCCAACGTTGAGCCAATACACCTGCCACCATGTCCTTTGTCGTCGTCTTACCATTGCTCCCCGTGACTGCCACCAGTGGAATCGTGAAACGGTTACGATGATGCGTCGCAAGCAACTGATAGGCAAGAAGCGTGTCTTTGACACCAAGCAGCACCGGCCTGACCATGCGCTTGGTTCTTTGTGGGGGGAGAGCATAGTCTTCTCGGACTATCGCAGCCACTGCACCTTGAGCCACCGCCGTAGAGACAAAGGCATGCCCATCATACCGGTCTCCGACAAACGCGACGAACAGGTCGCCGCTGCGCACGAGTCTCGAATCCGAAATCACCCGGCGAATTCGCTTCTTGAGACACTGCGGTGATTGACCGGAGACCATCTTGGCACTCACCACTTCGAGGATTTCTTCTATCGTGAAAATGGACATAGTCACGGGACGAGATCCTGCATGCCGAACTACCGGCTCTGACGGCGCTTGAGGATCGCCTCGCGTGCGACCTCACGATCGTCAAAATGGATTTTCTTGGTCCCGATGATCTGATAGTCCTCATGGCCCTTGCCGGCAATCAGCACGATATCTCCGGCATGGGCTTCAGCGATCGCCTGCTCAATGGCCGTACGGCGATCCGCGATCTTTGCATACGTGACATGAGATCGTTGCGTCAGCGCGGCTTTGACTCCGACTTCCACCTCATCAAGGATGGCATTCGGATCCTCCGTGCGGGGATTATCGGACGTCAGGATGACAGCATCGCTCAACTGCACCGCGACACGTCCCATTTTGGGGCGCTTGGTTCGATCCCGATCTCCGCCACATCCAAAGACCGTAATCAGACGACCCGCTTGCAGCGCTTGGGCCGCCGTGAGTAGCCGGACCAATGCGTCCTCCGTATGGGCATAATCAACGACGACAGTGAAGTCTTGTCCTGCCACGACACGTTCAAACCTGCCAGGGACATTCGTCACCCCAGGAATACCGTTCAGAATCTCCTCTAGGGTCAGCCCTTCGTGCAACACCACGCCGATGGCCGCCAGGAGATTGTACACGTTGTGCTCTCCGACCAACTTGCTCTCGACCTGGCCTGACCCGGCCGGGGTATGCAAAAGAAATGAGGTGCCATCGGCAGAAAGACGGATGCCCTCGGCTTTGATGTCGGCGGGAGAGTGAATGCCATAGGTCCATACCGGTACGGAAGAGGATGCGGCAACACGCGGCCCTCGTGGGTCGTCACAGTTCACCACCGCTCGTTTTCCCCCTTCCTTCACGCCATTTGGATCCATACCGGTAAAGAGGCGAAGTTTTGTACGGAAATAATCATCGATGTCCGCATGAAAGTCGAGATGGTCTTGAGTCAAATTGGTAAAGACCGCTACATCAAACTCAATCCCACCGGTACGATCGAGCGCGAGAGCATGCGAAGATACCTCCATCACGACTCCGTGTATCCCTTCCTGCACCATGCGCCTGAACAACCGCTGCAGCTCAATTGCCCCGGGGGTGGTGTGGGAAGCCGGAATGACTTCCTTGCCGACGAGATAGGCCACGGTACCGATCAGGCCTATTTGCCGCCCAGTCATTTCCAACAGGCGCTTACAGATGTACGTCGTCGTCGTCTTGCCGTTTGTCCCGGTGACCCCGATCACTCGCAAGCGGTTCGTCGGGTCGCCGTAAAACCGGCTTCCCAAGATGCCAAGCGCTGCGCGTGAGTCCCTTACCTGAACCGTCGGCACGGTCTCGATTCTAGACGCCTGCTGAATGACAATCGCGCCGGCCTGTCGCTCGATTGCGCTCGCGAGAAAATTATGCCCATCGACGCGCTCCCCCTTGACAGCCACAAACAGGCTCCCCGGGGTGACCGCACGCGAATCGTCCGTAATGTCGGCGATGACGACGTTCTGGTTTCCTCTTCGCTCCAAAATCCCAAGCCGGCCTTCGATAGGCCCCACTAATTGCTCAAGCGTCATATTTCAAAAGGTGGCGTGTGTCATCGCGATCTTCACAGGTTCTTCGCTCGGTATACCTAGATAATTTAACACCTGCTCGCCAACCTTTCGGAAGACGGGCGCAGCCACTACGCCTCCCCATCCCTCCCCATGCGGTTCATCGATGACCACGATCATGCCCAACTGGGGGTCTTCCGCCGGTACATACCCCACGAAAGACCCTACCAATAAGGTGGAGGAGTAGGTACCGGTCTGGGGATCGACCTTTTGTGCGGTCCCGGTTTTTCCCGCAACGCGGTACCCGGGAATGGCGGCTTTTCCCCCCGTTCCGTTTGTCACGACTCCCTCTAGAATAGCGGTCAGCGTCCGCGCTGTTTCCGCCGAAATCACACGATGCCGATACTGCGGCAGGCTGTGGGCCACAGGCGACCCCGCTGCATTCCGAACTTCCGATACGATGAACGGCTTCATGAGGATCCCGCCATTCGCGATGGCACTCACTGCGGCCACCATCTGCAGCGGGGTAACGGCGATTTCCTGTCCCATCGAAATCGATGCAACCGATCGACGTTTCCACTCTCTCGGACTACGGAGCAGTCCTGCCACCTCACCCGGCAGATCAATATTGCTTTTCTCGCCGAAGCCGAACTCTTTCAGGTAGTCAAAGAGTCGCCAGTCGCCCAAGGCCATACCGACTTTCGCAGCCCCGATATTGCTGGACCGGTGCAGCATTTGGGCGAAACTCATCCACCCCGACTTTTCATGGTCGTGAATTACGGTATTCGCCACCGCCATCTGGCCATTCTCTCCGAAGATCATGGTATTGGGGGCCATGACCTTTTCTTCCAGAGCTGCCGCCGCCACCACGACCTTTAGTGTTGACCCTGGCTCATAGGAGTCAGTTAAGGCACGGTTCCGCCAGCGGTCTGGATTCAGCGCCGTTACCGCATTGGGGTCAAATCGCGGACTCCCGGCCATCGCCAGAATGGCGCCGGTTTTCGGATTCATAATAATGATCGTCCCGGACTTGGCGTTGGATCTGTTGACTGCCTCATCGAGCTCCTTCTCGGCGATATACTGAATCACTTCGTCAATCGTGAGGGTGAGGCTGTGACCAGGTAGGACTGCCTGCTCATTCAGACCTTTCGGAAAGACGGCTCTTCCAAGCGCATCGCGCTGCAACACGACCATGCGCTTCTCGCCGCGAAGGAAGGTCTCATATCGAAGCTCCACCCCTTCGAGCCCGTGATCGTCCATGCCCGCAAACCCAAGGACATGCGAGAGCAAAGGGCCTTTGGGATAGAACCGGCGCCCCTCCATGACTACCCCCACACCGGCAAGAGACAAATGCTCTATCCTACGTCCCTGTTCCGGTTCCAACTTTCTTGCCAACCATACGAAATGTCTTTCCTGTTTCAACTTTTTCTCAATCTCACCGGCTCGCACATGTAGGATCGGTGAAAGATATCGGGCAGTTTGGTCGGGATTGTCGAGCGAAGACGGAACCCCGAACACGGAGGGCACCTCCATATTCATCGCCAATACTTTGCCGCGACAATCATAGATCGTGCCCCTGGCTCCTTCCAGCGTGACGGTCTTTTGATGTTGGCGGTCAGCCCTTACCGTCAATTCAGCTGCCTGAAGCACTTGTAGATTCACGAGCCGGACTAAGACTAGAACGAATCCGACTACGAGCCCGATGCTCATGACGATCCAACGCCTGCGAGACGGCATGCCGGCCATCTATTTCATTCTCCTCATCGGGACATTTCTCGCAACCCTCACCTCGCCCTCACCCGGCGAGGGGCGCTGGATCAAAGGAACCTCAGGCTCGAGGTGCACCAATACAACCTGGCCTTTTTCAGGAAGCACCATGTTGAGTTTCTCCGTGGCCGCGCGCGCAATGCGCTCAGGAGAGGTGAGTGACGACAGCTTCACACGCAATTCGTCACGTTCTCGCTCAAGGAGAATCTTTTGAAACTTCAACCGTTCTATATGATACCCCAGCCGAACCACATCAACACGTTCCCACACAAAGAGGAAGATCATCGACATAACGGCGGCAACAGCAAGGCCCTTCATGCTGCACACTCCCCGGAGTGTCGCTCCCCTGCACGAAGCTTTGCGCTGCGCGCTCGCGGGTTGCTCCTGCACTCCTCTAACGAAGCCATAATTGGCTTCTTGGTCAATGTTGTGAACAACGCGGCCGGTTCATGGGAAAGACCCCGGAAGGTCCTTTTCACAATCCGATCCTCAAGTGAATGAAACGATATCGCGCAGAGTCGACCGTTCGGCGACAACATCTCAACCGCCGCGCGTAAGGAAGGCTCCAAGACGTCGAGTTCCTGATTGACCGCAATCCTGAGCGCCTGAAATGTTCGAGTCGCACAATGAATTCGCCCGTGGCGGTAGGCGGAGGGGACCGCTTGCAGAATAAGCGCGGCCAATTGGGCAGTGGTTTCGATAGGCCGGCGAGCACGTTCAGACACGATGACTCGTGCAATACGCCGCGCGTAGCGCTCCTCGCCGAACTGATAAATGATGTCTGCCAGTTCGCCTTCCGGTGTCTCACGAATCACATCCGCTGCAGTCCACGATGTCTTTTGGTCCATACGCATATCCAAGGGACCATCAACGAGAAAGCTAAAGCCTCGCTCAGCCTGGTCTAATTGCGGAGAGGACACGCCGAGGTCGAACACGACACCATCCACAGCGGGAAAACCGAAAAAAGAAACATGCGCCTTGAGATCAACGAAATTTCCCTGTCTCAGGTAGACTCGCCCCTCGCACCTGTGTAATCGATCGCGCGCGGCGTCCACGGCTATCTGATCTCGATCGATACCGATGAGGACACCATCGGGGCCTGTCTCCTGGAGAATGCGTGAGGCTAGGCCTGCATAACCCACTGTACAGTCCATATAGACTCCGCCGCGTTTGGGGCGGAGCCATGAAAGGGTTTCTTCGACAAGAACCGGGGTGTGTAGGTTTTTATTGCGCCGCTCTTTTCCATTTCTATCCACTTTCACCCACTTAAGTGCCGGAGTATACACTCTAATATAATCTTGTCAACAGCAATTCCAGTTATTTATCAGAACGTTTGTGAGAATCCCCCTGTATGGGTTTTGCACCATTATTCTGGATTATATACTTGACAAACCCAGCCACTTTTTGCTACTCTAGCA
>JBEVJJ010000172.1:0-14424 GCA_040510255.1 Nitrospiraceae bacterium
TGTAGCGGATCAACCAGTGCGCGATGTCGACCATGACGTCGCCGACACCGATCACGCCCACATGCTTGCCCATCTCAAAAGGCCGGTCTCCAAACCCAGGAAGGCGATTGAAGTGATACACCACGTCTTTGGCATGGAAGACTCCCTGGGCGGAGTCTCCCTCGACGCCGATGGCTTTGGTGCCTTGGGCTCCGATCGAGAATGCGATGGCGCTCGCTCCAATCCCGCGGAGATCATCCACGGAGAGGTCCTTCCCTTGCCCCACCGACACATTACCGAAGTATCGGACGTTCGGTCGTTGGAGCATCTCCCAATACTGCTTCTTCAAACCACCACGCAGCTTGAGTTTGCTGGGAAAAATCCCGTATTCGGCCAATCCGCCGAATTTGATATCACGGTTGAGGATGATGACCTCATGGCCTGCTTCGGCCATCTTGTTGGCGAGTGCCATTCCTGCAGGTCCAGCCCCAACCACGATCACGACATGGCTACCCGTTTGCGAAGCGTGTGCGCTCATCATCTAACCTTTTAATAGTGATGTACATAGGAACGTGAGTCGTAAAAACGAGAGAAGTTTCAAAATCTTTTCGAACGTTAGCATACATATTCTTGAGGTGTCAAAGCGAAGGTGCTGACTTCAGTCGCTCGTTGTCATCCCAGCCGTGTGCTGAACGGTCCATGAGCGTCACGCCGATCAATTGGGAATCAGCAGTCTACTTCGCGAGCCTCCACGTTATCCGCCCGCGCTTCCCACCGGGCCACCCGGTTCTGTCATACGCCAAGGATCAAGGAGCGCTTGCAGGCGCTTCTCCGACAACACTTTCTGTTCCAAAGCCATTTCCCGAACGGTCTTTCCTGTTTTGTAGGCATCTTTCGCGATTTTGGCGGCTGCCTCATACCCAATCTCCGGCGCAAGTGCCGTGCACATCGCAAGACTCTGCTCGATCAAACTTTGACAACGTTCCTCATTAGCTTCGATCCCTTCCACGCACCTGGCGGCAAAATTCCTCGAGGCGGAAGTCAAGAGTTCGATCGATTGAAGGAGGTTGTAGGCCATGACGGGCAACATGACAAGCAATTCAAAATTGCCCGCCTGCCCGCCTATGGTGATGGTGACGTCGTTGCCGATGACCTGCGCGCAGACCATGGTGACTGATTCCGCAATAACCGGATTGACCTTTCCGGGCATGATGGAAGAACCCGGTTGTGTTTCCGGTAAATTAATTTCGCCCAGACCGCAGCGTGGTCCCGAACCCAGCCAGCGGACGTCATTGGCAATTTTCATCAGGCTGACAGCCAGGGTGCGCAACGCTCCACTCGCTTCGACTAAGGAATCCTGCGCCGATTGTCCTTCGAAGTGGTTTGAGGCCTCCCCGAACGGGCAGCCGGTTTCCTTGGAAATGATTGCCATGACCTTGGATGCAAAGTTCGGGTGGCAGTTAAGGCCAGTTCCCACTGCCGTTCCTCCCAGGGCTACTTCGCTCAGCGCCTCTTGGGCTCGCTTCATGCGTGCAATTCCCAGCTCGATCTGTCGCGCGTATCCGCCGAATTCCTGTCCCAACCTGACCGGCGTGGCATCCTGCAAATGAGTGCGCCCGATTTTTACGATTCCGTCAAACTCACGGGCCTTGTGCGCAAGCGCGGCGTGGAGTTTGATGAGAGAGGGGATGAGCTGCTCGTGGATCGTCTCGGACGCGGCCACATGAATAGCGGTGGGAATGACGTCATTGCTCGACTGTCCCAGATTCACATGATCGTTTGGGTGCACGAGCTTGCTGCCTCTGGCCCCCCCGAGAAGTTCCGTGGCCCGGTTGGAAATGACCTCATTCGTGTTCATATTGGTGGAGGTGCCGGAACCGGTTTGAAATATGTCCACGGGAAATTCGGCATCGAGGCTTCCGTTCACGACTTCGGTCGCGGCTTGCTTGATGGCCCCAGCAACCTTTTTATCAAGGAGGTTCAATGAATGGTTCACGGTTGCGGCGGCGCGCTTGATCAGGCCCATGGCGCGAATCATGGCGCGAGGAATCCGAAGGGAGCTGATGGGGAAGTTTTCAATCGCGCGGGCGGTTTGGACGCCATAGTAGGCGCTCAGAGGAACCGCCAGTTCACCCATCGTATCTCGTTCGGTACGAGTTCCTGCCGAGCCCGATGATACCCTATCTGATGGGCCGGCCTTTCCAGATCGCTTGGCTTTCGTTGGTTTCATATTCTTCTCCAACACAATGACGTGCTCAATTGCTTACGGCGCATCTTAAACGGTCGCGACACTGAACCTCAAGACTCGGTTTCAACACGTTGACGATGCCGATGGAGTTCGCTAGCCTGCTTACATGAGCGAACACCGGCTATTCGTCGAGGCCCATGCGGGCTATAAAGGAGAGGAAACCCCGAGCGCCTTTGTGAATGAGGGGATCAAGCGCAAGGTCGTCGAGGTGGCTGCATGCTGGTATACGGACACCACTGTGGTGTTTCGTGTCCTTACGGATGACGGTCAACGGTACGTACTTCGTTACGCGTTTGATGAGGCGGCGTGGGAACTCGTCATGCAGGAACGGTCGTAAGAGAGAGATGGGGAACGCGGGGTTTCTGCAACTGGGTCAGGGAAAAAAAGACAAGGCCCGCCGAAGCGGGCCTTGGTTTACGAGATTACGCGACCTTGACCTCGATTTGTTTTGGCTTCGCCTTTTCCGACTTGGGTAGACGAAGGTTCAACACCCCGTCGGTATAGACGGCCTTCACACCGGCTTCGTCGACCGAATCCGGCAAAGTGAAGGTCCTCACGAACCGGCCGTACGAGCGCTCAATCCGGTGAAACTTCTTCGCCTTCTCCTCTGTTTCCCGCCTGCGCTCCCCCTGGATCGTCAATACCCCGTCCTCAACCGTGATCTTGACGTCTTCCTTCTTGACCTCCGGTAGTTCGGCCTTCAGAAGATATTCGCCTTCCGTCTCGCTAATATCGACGGTGGGAGTCCAGTCGGCCACAGTCATCGATTCTTTGCTCTGAGTCTGCCAGACCGCTGGGCGGACAAACAGCCTGTTGATCTGACTCGACATCTCCTCGAGTTCCCGAAACGGATCCCATGTTACGAGTGTCATGATTCTCCTCCTGTTGTTTGTGGTCAACCTAGTACGCTTCACTGCTGACAACTGCGAGGTAAGTATATTTCTCACGAAGTCAAGCCATGAAACGGAGGTCTTCCTACTGTGGCGATGGCTTGACTTCGCGAGGGCAAGTGTTATCTAGTGAAGCCTGAACGAGAGGAGTCCGGGCATGATCGAAATTCTTGCGTATGCTGCGCTGGGGGCGCTTATTGTGTTGACGTCGCTGGTGTTGTGGTGGTTCATCCGGCTGGCCGAATAGCCGAAGTGTCTCCTTCCTTCCATCCTATCGTCGGTCGATCGGAACATAGGGTCGATTGTGCTCCCCGGCGTAGATTTGATCCGGCCGAAACAATTTGTTTTCTCGCAATTGCTCTAGCCAGTGCGCCAACCAGCCGCTGACCCTCGCCATGGCAAACACCGGCGTAAACAAGTCCACATCCATACCCATCTGGTCGTACACACTCCCGGAATAGAAATCGACGTTGGGGTAAACACCCTTGCCTCGAAGCAGTTTGTCCGCCTCCTCCTCCACCCGGAGTGCTACTTCATGCAAGCGTGACCCGTCGCCTTCATGGAACAGACGAATACACAGCGCCTGTAACACCGTGGCCCGAGGATCCTTGACCTTGTATACGCGATGACCGAATCCCATTAATTTCTGTTTCTCTCCGATCCGGTCCTTGACAAAGGGTTCAACCCGGTCGACCGTTCCTATGTCTCGGAGCATCTGCACGACTTCCTCATTGGCTCCACCGTGGAGGGGACCCTTCAGCGCGCCGATCGCCGAGGCGACCACGGTATAAGGGTCGGCTAGCGTCGAGGCCGTGACCATGCCGGTGAAGGTAGAGGCATTCATCGTGTGCTCGGCATGCAGGATGAGACAATCGTCAAAAATCTCACTCCAGAGAGGATCAGGGGGCTTTTCCGTCAGCATGTAGAGGAAATTGTCGGCAAAGGCCAAATCGTCACGCGGCGGGATATAGTCATCTCCACGACGCAACCGAGCCCAGGCTGCCACGAGCGTCGGCATCTTCGCCACCAATCGCACAGCCGACCAATAATTATTCTCGACGTCGCTCACATTGCGACCGGGATAAAACATGCCGAGCGCGGCGACCGCCGCCTGCAGCGCGTCCATGGGATGCCCGTGGTCAGGCAAACACTTCATGAGATCCACCAGTCGGCCCTTAATACGGCGATGGTGGGTGACATCTGTAACCCATCGAGTCAGCTCAAGCTGGGTCGGTAACTTCCCGAACAGCAAGAGATACGTCGTCTCCAGAAATGAAGAACGTGCACACAACTCCTCGATCCGGATTCCCCGGTACTCCAGGATTCCTTTCTCGCCATCGACATCGCTGATCGCGGATTTTGCGGCCGGGATGCCGGCGAGGCCGGGCATGAAATCGTGCGGCATTGATGTGGTCTCCTTGTTGTCGATAGATCATTCAGATCCATCGCGAATAAAGCCGTCAGGGTAAGCTTATCATGGATTAAGCGGTACTACTCAGGGCCGGCTTGAATTCACGAGCATCGGTTGGCATACTGAAATCAGGAGTCTATAGGATAGTCAACGGAAGCGACATGATGCCAATGTTTTCTCGCGTCATGGTGATTCTAGGAATTCTAGCCTTGATCCTGGCGGTCGTCTTGTTACTGCGACAGCCTACTCCCTCTGGTTCCGGCATCACCACGATGCCGCCTCCCTCACTTGGACGCACGGTTGGAAAAAGCGCCTTGAGCCATGGCGGACCGGGCCCGACTTCATCCCCTGCGCCGAAGAACCCGGGAGAGCGATTGCCGGTCCCCTAACCATCAGTATTGCATGGTGAACTCCGTGTGCCCTAGAGGGAACGCATGATCCGGCTATCTCATCTTGCCTTCCTCGTCTGCATTGTCCTTCCGACCATGCCGGCATTGGCTGATGAGGAGGCGGTCCTATTTGCCGTGGTGAGCGAGGTGCCGAAGGACAAGGCTCAGGTCTCAGTAAAGGCCGTGTCAAATGGGGCAGTTTTGGACCTGAAGCTCCTTCCAAGTGAAATGGTTCAGGACAATCTGATCTGGAGGAAGTTAGAAATCTGTCACGCGGTAAAAGTCGAAGGAACAAGAGTCACCGATGGGTTTAAGGTTACGACCGTCCATGTACTCGATGCCAGCATGCTTCCAATGATGCTGCAAGGATTTGCAGGAGATTGTTTGATCAAGAAAGCAATCGAGGTGGCGCCACTGGTGGACTAGCTATTCGATTGTGAACAAGTAATGGGCTCTACGCTTCATCGACATTCAGCTCACCCGGAACAAGTCGGGCACACGGTCGGTTCTTCATCGGCACATTCCTCCGCAGTCAGCGGAAAGAGTTGCTCGCATTCTGCACAGTGCCGGAGTTCGAAGTAGGGAATGCCCTGTGGATCAATTTCTGTGGGAAGCAGGAGCTCGGCAGGATCGTATCCCAGAATCGTGCCGTCGGCGAACTTGATCACTGCCAAACGATCATTGAAGACCTCAAACGTCGCTTCTTGGCCCTTGCGTTCTGCAATATGGCCGAGTACAAGAACCGGCTGTCCCTTGCGTTTGGTCCGGAGGTCTTTCAGCAGACGTTGGGTGGCAGTGGTGCATGCAAACCCTTTTGTTTGACCACCGGTATCGGTTCCGACGATAGGCATGGTTCAGGACATTGCCAAAACACAAAGATAAGTTTATCCGTCTAACACAGACGAAAATTTCCCGTCAAGCTCTACGGGATTGAAAGGCCATTGCTCATGAAAGCCATCACCATCTTTCATAAACCGACCTGTTCGACGTGTCGTCAAGCTGTCGAAATGATCAAGGAAAGCGGCATCCCCTACGCTGCCGTCAACTATTATGAGACCCCCTTCACGAAATCAAGTCTCAAAGCCTTGCTGAAGAAAGCCGGGCTCTCCCCCAGCGATGTGTTGCGGAAAAAGGAGGAGATCTACAAGAAGCTCAAATTGGCGGAGAAAAACCTGTCGGATGATGAGCTGGTGAACTTCATGGTGAAGTATCCCGATCTCATACAGCGACCCCTGGTTGAACGCGGGCAGGCGGCATTGCTGGCCAGACCAGCGGACACGGTGAAGCACATTTTCTAACGCGCAGTCTTCATGAGAGAGTGACGAAACGGCAGGAAGCGCTGGGCTTGTCGCAGCAGTTGGCCAGCGGATTGCGCGGAAGCCTTCAAAATGCAGTAGTTTCTCCCTCCCGACCCCATCACAAGGACCGTGGGATAGTCTCACGATCACCGTCACCGCCTTCTTGCGCCGGAATTATGATGTGACTCGTTGCTGTCCGCTGTCGGAGGGAGGTCGGGCCGGCTCGGCGGAGCGTGGAGATTTCAGATGTTCCGAGGCCAGTCTCTTAACGATGTTGCCTCCCTCTGATTTTGCCCCATGTGCCGCCTGATAGGCGGCTTTCACGACACCCGCCAGCATGCCGGGGCCCTCATCAGTGCCACAGACCCCAATACTTACCGTGACCGGGAGATCTTCGGCGGTCGCGCCAGTGTTACCGCCCGGTTTCCGGACGTCTCGGACCAGTTTTCGGTTCCGCAATACGAAAGATACCGCTTCCACGGCTTTCCTGACACGTTCAAGTGACACCAATGTATTCTGTGGAGAGATGGCCGGAAAAAGTATCAGAAAGTGTTCGCCGTCGTGGGCGAAGACTTTCCTCCTGCCGCTGGCCTGCAGAATTGTTTTGGCTACCAGCGCCAGCAGCTGATCTCCGATGCCCCGTCCGTAATGATTGTTTGTTTCTTTAAGCTGATCGATCTCCACGATGGCCAATGAATAGCGACGGCCGAGTCGTTTTCCCGCCATTGCAAACGCGCGCGAACCAGGCAGGTTGGTGGTCTCATCGCGGAATGACGAACGATAGGAGGTCTGCATCAGCGATACGATGATGATCATCCCCGCCAATGCCAGAAACGGTCTGGGTTCCCATCCCACCTGCCCACTATACAATGCCACTCCTACCGCGATGTAGGCCCACACGAACCCCTTCTCGGTTTCGCTATCAGTCAACAGAGCATGTGTGATCTGGAGCATCAGAGCAGTTCCCCAGGCCAGCACGACCGGCTGCGTCAGGTGTGCCCCGGTCGTCATGGCTGAAGGAAGGAAGGGGATGTTCAAGGCAGCCACCGTGATCATGGGAGAGGAATATGCCAGCCAGGCTGCGACCATCGTCTGAAACAGAATGAACACACTCCACAGCAGCGTGGTTCTTGTGACGATTGCCTCATGCGGTGCAAGCGTCAACAGAAGAAGATTAAGCGGGATGAGGAGGGCGGTGATTTGAAAGGTGGAATCGCTTGATTCAATTCCTGTGTGAACAGGGGGCATCCACAAGAATGACTGGTCCCCGAGGATGAGGATCAACAGCGAAAGTCCTATTCGGCTGCGATCAAAGATCCAGCAGAGCAGCAATCCGAACACGAGAACGACATAGGGGAAGACATGGATGAGTGGCTGAGCCCAATGGGGCAAGCCGGTGGGACGGAGAAAGCCAAGACCAGCCAGAAAGATAAGGCCGCCTGGCCATATGAAGGAGAGTAGTGGTGCATACCGGTGAAGGATCATCGCTTAGGCTCCCAGGTCCGGTTTCTCCCTGAATCAAAGAGGCTGCCAGAAGCGTACCTAGAGATTCTTGGATTGACCTGGTCGAGAGGTCGCAATCAAAAGGACATCAGACACAACGGGTTGGCGATGAGACTGAGCGGGAATGCGCCAACCGAGTAGAGCCGGAGGGATGGTATGTGTTCTGTTTTGAACGGGAGAGGTTTCAGGGCAGGGTTCTGAACTCAAGCTTGTTGGTCACGGGATTGATCCGCACTGAGAGGCGACCGCTGATGACCTGACAGAGTGTCTCGCCGACCAGCTGACGGCGCCAGCCGCGCAGCAGAGGGATATCCGCCTTCTGATGGTCCTGTTTGAGGTCCACCAGGGTTTGAAGCTCGGCGGTAGTGGCCAGCAGCGTGGGAGCAATGTTCGCTTCCGAGGAAATCGCCTTGAGGACGGCCTGGAGCAATTCGACGGTCCCAGTGGATTCCGGATCCGGTTTCTTTTCCCTGGGCACGTCGGGCCAATCGCCGGCAGGCAAGGCCAGGGCGCGCGCGATGATTTCGAGAAGCGCCTCTCCATTGCGTTCAATTTCAGACGGATGCATGCCTCGCATCGATCGAAGCTGCTCGTGTGTTCTCGGCGTTTGGCGAGCGAGCTGGAGCAATACTTCATCGCGGGCGACGCGGCCGCGAGGGACGTTGCGGCGACGCGCCTCCCCTTCGCGCCAGGCGGCCAGTCCTCGAAGGACCGCGGCCAAACGCGGTTTGAGATTATCCCATCCTCGGATGCGTTGGTACCGTTCAAGCGGGTCGCGTGCTTGTATCCCCAGCATGCCTTCGAGCCGCATGAATTCTTCGTCGACCCATTCCAATCGTCCAAGGGATCGAAGTTTGAGGCGAAGATGATCATGAACCGGGATCAGAAAGTGGACGTCGTCGAGCGCGTACATGATTTGCTCCGGGCTCAAGGGTCGTTGGCTCCAATTGGTGAACGTCTGTCCCTTATCGAGCTTGATCCCCTTCACCCGTTGAACGAGATTGGCATAGGCTGTCTGCGGTCCATAGCCAACCATCGCCGCCGCAATCTGTGTATCAAAAAACGGCTTCGGGATTTTTCCCGAATGGGTCATGAATAGTTCCAGATCCTGGCGACCGGCGTGAAGGACTTTTTCAATGCGGTTGTTGCAGAGCAATGACCAGAAGTCGGCCAAAGGATGACTGGACTGAAGGGCTTGAAAATCGATGACGGCCGCAATCCCATCCGCCGCCACCTGAATGAGCTCGAGGCGCGGAACAAAACTATCTTCGCCGACGAATTCAGTATCGATGGCAATGCGATCCTGGCCTGCCAGCTGTTCGCACAACTGGGCCAGGTCATCCGGCGTCGTAATATATTGATTGGAACTCTGATTCACGTCGGATCACTCGGCGGGCCGGTACTCCTGACCGCGAGAGATCGGCGGTTCAGTGTTACTGAGACTCAGGTGTTCTTTCAAAAACTGATACGAAGCGATGATCCGGCGCAATTCCGGCTCCAGGCTGCGGTCTCCGTTCCTCGCATCGGGGTGGAGTTCCTTGGCCCGCTGGCGAAACGCCGTCGTGACTTCCAACAGTGAGCTGCCGTATTCCAGTCCAAGCACCTCATAGGCGTCGGTCGCATTAGTAATTTCGCTCGCCGGCGCCGCCGGATCACTTGATCCCCCGGTGGCCTTGAAAAAGTCGGCCATATTGATCGTGCGCCGGCGCCGGCGCGGCCGTTCGCGGAGTTCGCTGTCCATCTCGTCCCAGCGGTCCTCGACGAATTCAAGGCGGGATTCGAGACGAAAGGCCGCTGTGAGATCCCGGATTTGCGCCAGTTCCTCCTCGATGAGCTGCAGAGAATGGTCGATCTCTTCCAGACCCTCCTCGACACGGAAGAAACTGTCGACTCGTTCCTGCATCATGTGATCGACAGCGAAATCGAGACTGTCGGCGGTTTTCGAGCGAAGGGATTCTATCCGGCGACACATACCGGCCTGGTATTTGACGAGGCGGCTGGCGGAAAAGGGCACGTTCCCTCAATTGCAATAGTGGGCAGGAAAGGCCCGGTCAGATTCGGGTATCTTAGCACAACCATGTTGGAGTTGATAAGCGGGTGATGTGATACGACGGTGAGGTACCGGTCAGACAGAACAGATGGGAGAAGATAGGCATCCAACAAAAGGGGCCATCTCAGAGCAGGTCATCTCCCACTCTTGATTTACGGCGGGCCACTCCTGTTTCTCTGGCCGCTGCGGCAACCGCCTTGGCAATCCGCGGCACGACTTCTTTGTCGAACACGCTCGGGATAATATAATCTTCACTCAGAGCGGAATCCGGCACCACATTCGCAATCGCCGTTGCGGCCGCCAACTTCATGGCTTCGTTAATTTCCCGTGCCTGGACGTCGAGGGCGCCACGGAATATTCCTGGAAAGGCGAGTGCATTGTTGATCTGGTTCGGGTAATCCGACCGACCAGTCGCAAAAATTCGTGAGTGTTCGTCTCCGAGCTTCGGATCGACTTCGGGATCGGGATTGGCCATGGCGAAGATAATCCGGTCCTCCGCCATGAGCTCTAGATCGTCGACGCGTAACACATTTCCTACAGAGAGACCGATAAAGACGTCCGCGTTCTTCAACGCATCGCGTAATGTTCCTCGCGGCGCGTGACGGGTTATGCAGCTCTGAAGATCCGTACGGCAGGCGCGGAGTTCTTCGGATTCCCCCATCAGGACGATTCCCTCCTTATCGCAGCCAATGAGATGAGACACGCCGGCGGCCAAGAGAATCCGGCAGCAGGCCGTGCCGGCGGCTCCGAGTCCATTGACCACGATCCGCACATGCGCGAGGTCCTTCTTGACGACTTTCAAGGCATTGGTCAATGCAGCCAATAGGACCACCGCGGTCCCGTGCTGATCGTCGTGCATGACGGGAATATCCAAGGTTGCCTTGAGTCTTCGTTCGATTTCGAAGCAGCGGGGAGCGCTGATATCTTCCAGATTAATCCCTCCGAAGCCCGGAGCAATGCCTTGGATGATGCGCACGATGTCGTCGGGATCCTGCGTGGCGAGACAGATCGGCCAGGCGTCGATGTCGGCAAACTCTTTGAGGAGCATCACCTTTCCTTCCATGACGGGCAGGGCCGCTTCCGGGCCGAGATTTCCAAGGCCCAGCACGGCGGACCCGTCCGTGACCACGGCGATGCTGTTGCTCTTGATGGTAAAAATATGAGCCTTACTCGGATCGGCGGCAATGGCTTGAGATACACGACCCACGCCGGGTGTATAGATCATGGACAGAACATTTCTCGTACTGAGGGGCACGCGGCTGTGAACGTGAATTTTCCCTCCGAGATGAAGCAAGAAGACTCGATCCGACGCTGACAGGACTGTCACGTCCGGAAGTCGGCCCAAATGTTGGAGCACACGCTCGCCGTGGAGTTCGTTTTGCACGTCGAACGTGACATCTCGAATCATCCCCTCGGCATTCGCCGAGACAATGTCCACGGCTCCCAAATTGGCTCCTTCCTCAGCCAGGATGGATGCCACCTTCGCGAACATGCCCGGTTTGTTTGCCAACGCAAGTCGAACGGTCAGACGATAATTGGAATAGGGGCCGACGTCGTCGGTGGTCATTGGAATGGGGAGGTGGCCTTGTCCTTCTGGAATTAGCTTAGCACATCGATACTGTGGAAAGTACGGCGGCGGCCTTCAGGGCGATCCACGACGCGAAGATCGCACATGGAGGTCATGTGGACGGCCCTCGTACGAGACGGTGCGCGCACCATGACTGGGCGGGTGAGCACACAGATTCTTTCAGGATTCTACGCCACTTGCGGAACAGAGCGCTTGGGCATACCGAAATAGTTTTTCCGCAACGTCAGAAAATGACTCATAAGGCGTCGTCACGCGCTGCACGGTCGCGCCATCGTTGACCCTCCTGGAATCAGCATGTTACGGTGCGGCATGGATGTGCACGACCAGCAACGTTCCCCTAATCGCCTGATCCACGAAACCAGTCCCTATCTGCTCCAGCACGCCTACAATCCGGTCGATTGGTACCCATGGGGATCGGAAGCACTCACCAGAGCAAAGCAGACCAATCGCCCCATCCTGCTCTCGATCGGCTACTCGGCTTGTCATTGGTGCCATGTCATGGAGCGCGAATCGTTCGAACACGAGGGCATTGCGCGCATCATGAACGAGCGGTTCGTGTGCATCAAAGTCGATCGGGAAGAGCGACCGGATCTGGATGAGATCTATATGCAAGCCACGCTCGTACTCAATGGACAGGGCGGTTGGCCGATGACGGTGTTTCTGACGCCAAACCAGGAGCCGATTTATGCCGGAACGTATTTTCCCCCGGAAGATCGCTACGGTCGGCCCGGCTTCCCGACGCTTTTGAAAAAGATCGCCGATTTTTGGGACAAGGATCGCGAAGGTGTGGCCCGTCAGGCTACGCATCTGACCGGACGGTTGCGGGAGGCAGTCAGGGTGCCCTCCCCGACTTCCGTCGGCGAGGAAGAGTTGCGCATGGCCGTGACCCAATACGCGGAAGATTTTGACGAGCGTTATGGCGGATTCGGTGGGGCTCCGAAGTTTCCACCGGCGACCGGCTTGTCTCTTCTCCTTCGTTGCTATGATCGGACGAATGACGCGCACACCCTCGCGATGGTCACGAAAACGTTGGACGCCATGGCTGCCGGCGGCATGTACGACCATGTCGGCGGCGGGTTTGCCCGCTACTCGACAGATGCACGCTGGCTGGTGCCACATTTCGAGAAAATGCTCTACGACAACGCGCTGCTTGCGCGCACGTATGTCGAAGCCCATCAAGTGACCCGTGATCCGAATTATCGCCGAGTCGCCAGCGAGACACTGGACTACATTCTGCGTGAGATGACTTCGCCCGAAGGTGGCTTCTATTCGGCCACCGATGCGGATTCAGAGGGGGTTGAAGGCAAATTTTTCGTCTGGACTCCGGAGCAGATCCGCGCAGTTCTGCCCGCGGAAGAGGATGTCAGACGTGTCTGCGCCTACTACGACATTACCCCGGCGGGAAATTGGGAGCACACAAACGTTCTCAATACACCGAGGTCTTATTCCGCCGTGGCACAGGAGTTGGGTACGACGGAGAACGAGTTGCGCGAGACGATCGCCAGGCTTCGGCCGGTAATCTATGCCGCCCGTTCGCAACGGGTGCCCCCCGGTTTGGACGATAAGATCATTACGGCTTGGAACGGGATGATGATCGGCGCGATGGCCGAGGCAGGACGCGTGCTCGGTGAGGAACGGTATACGGAGGCTGCGCGCAAGGCGGCGGACTTTATTCTCACCCGTCTCTCTCGATCCGACGGTGGTCTCCTGAGGACGTACCGCGCGGGGAAAGCCCACCTCGATGCCTACCTCGAGGACTACGCGTACCTGGCAGAAGGGCTGATTGATCTGTACGAGGCAGGAGCCAATGTACGTTACTTGAAGGATGCGGTGCGACTCGCTGAGAGAATGGTGACGGATTTTCGTGATGACGCGACGGATGGATTTTTCACGACAGCCCGAACCCATGAACCATTGCTGATCCGGAGCCGCGAAGGGCCTGATGGCGCTACGCCAAGCGGCAATGCCGTGGCGGCTTCGGTACTGGCTCGACTGGCGTCGCACATGGATCGGCGAGAATGGCTCGACAGATCGGCTGCCTCCATTCGTGCCTATGGCCGTCAGATCGCGCGCCATCCGAGAGCATTTGCAAAGAGCCTGGCCGTCGTTGATTTCCTGATCAACGGCCCCGTCGAACTGGCTCTCGTCGGGCGTGCCGGTGATCCGAGATTAGATGGGCTCCGGGCTGAGGTGCGCCGGCACTACTTGCCGAACAGAATTTGCGCATGGCGTGATCCGACTGATGCCGAGACGGATCACCCTCTGCTCAAAGGAAAAAACTTGGTGAACGGCAAGGCGGCGCTGTACGTCTGCCGCAATTTCGCGTGCCTACGTCCGGTGACGGTTCCGGCGGAGATCGAAGCCGTACTTCGTCCACCGGTATCCAGCCAGCAGGCTGAACGCCCACGATCTTCGAATAGAGTACTCGCAGGGCAACGTATAGAAGGAGCCGCTTCTATCGGCGGGACAGCCGGATACGCGGTGAGAAAAATCGCTGCCGCTTCTTCTCCCGGGCTCGCCAACGGATTTACTTCATTGGGCCACACCGGTTTAACGGTGAGTCGACTCGGTTTCGGAACCTACCGTGTCGATACGCGGGACCCCGGCTACCGTGCCGCTCTGCTCAAAGCCCTGCGCGAGAGCTGTAACCTCATTGACACCTCGTCAAACTATATGGATGGAGACAGTGAGCGTTTGATCGGATCGGCACTAGCCGAACTGATCAAACAGGGCGATCTTGCGCGCGAAGAAGTGATCATCGTTTCTAAGATCGGGTATGTACAGGGTGACAACCTCAAACAAGCGGAAGTCCGGGAGAAAGCGAACCATCCCTACGCCGAAATGGTGAAATATGGGGAAGGAATCTGGCACTGTATTCATCCCGAGTTTCTGGCCGATCAATTGGCGTATTCGTTGGACAGATTGGGTTTGCAGACGCTTGATGTGTGTTTGTTGCACAATCCTGAGTATTACCTGTCATCACTGAAACTCAGCGGTCGCGATGGCCTGCCGGCTCGTCGCGACGAGTTTTACCGCCGCCTGCAGGCAGCCTTTGAATACCTTGAATC
>JBEVJJ010000173.1:0-8824 GCA_040510255.1 Nitrospiraceae bacterium
AAGACGCCGCGAAATCCTGGCTCCCAATCATAACCATGTCGGTCATCTGATGCTCTGTGAGAAATTGCGCAACATCCTTGCTCGCTGAAAACGGATGCAGCAAGTCAGCCCGAACAGCTAGAACGCCAGCGAAAGCATGAGTGGCGAACAGTAGAGTTACCATGCCTGCGCTCAATGCCTTTGGAAGGGTGAAACGGGCTGTGCGGAGCCGAGCAAGATCAGTCGCGCCAATGTGAGACAAGGAAATCCATAAACAGCCCACTAACACGAGGAACAAATGTCCAATATGACGTATCGCGCTATATTGGTATATGCTGTGCGTAATTGCTAGCAACTCAACGGTCGCAACGGCATACACCACCAAGGTGACTGGAGTCCGGACCAGTATCCACCCCGCGAGGCCTAGCAGTCCGATCGAGAGAAGTCCCCCTACTCGCGGTCTTCCACCTAAGATTTCATCCAAGATATTGGTGTTCCAGAAATGAAGATCCTGCCTGGGGATCGGTACATAACTCCTCACGACGGCGGTTAAGGTTTCTCGTACCTGTGGAGCCTTGGAGGTGGTCCTCGCTAGCACATCGACAGCAACTCCAGGCATCGGGATAATCTGCACGATCGAGGTTGCGACTCCAAGGCCAACGATGAAGAGACTCAGCAGAAGTATTCGGCTTTTCTCTGGCCCCTGCTTCGCGCGTAGGACTATCACCCAGTCGACAACCAAATAGATTCCAAATGCGACCGCAATCGGAACTCCGTAGAGGCTGGTGTTGGCGAGCAGAGCAAGAGCACAAGCTTGGACTAGAGAATGCTTCCCGGTCCTGCCTTGCAAGGCGCAGAAAGCAAACAAACACACCACTCCCATGACGTAACCGCGACTGATGACGCCGTACTCATAGAACGGGAAGTATCCGAAGGCGAAGCAGACCTTCTGGAACTTGGTGAAGGGAGCAAACCGAGTAAAAAGGTAGATGCCTGCTGTTGCCAGCAAAATGTGGAAGACTTGCATCACGATTGGCAGTTCGGATACTCGGCTCAAGAAGTACAGACTCAGGTACCAAAGGGCAGGATGCCACTCGTACTGCATATTCTGGAAGAGATCGCTCAAAGAGGCGCTGCCAGTAGCAATGAGCCAAGCCTGCAGTTCATCCCGCCACATCTCGTGATGGAATAAAGTGACAGAGATCAAACTAATAAAGAACAGGAAAACGAGCAAATACGTGAACCAAAGGGACTCGTTGGACAAAACAGGTGCCGATTGTATTGTGGGAGAGCTCATCTGTCAGAACAAGTCAGACCGCTTGCTAATTTGGCCTTAGTCATAAAGGACAACGAGTACCTTCGGTCCGTAAAGGTCAAGGAATTGACCCGCTTCCCTGGGCTGCGCGAGCATTTGGCCCCGCCGGGGTCCCTGCATGCGGCTGAGTAAAAGTCTTGCTCCGCTCACGCGCAACATGTTCCCAATACGGCTTATGCTCCTTGCCCGCTGGTGCGAGGACTCCGGTCGTTTCAGGCGCGTGATCGCCATCGCGATTGATAGATCTGAAGGACGAGGACCATCGAGTTACCACGCCCCATCATGTATCTCTTCAGGCGGAGGGAATTTAGAGCGTGGCACGTTGCTTATTCATGGCTTCTCTGCCCATGACTACCTCAAGAATAAAGTTTTCTAGCCTTTCCATGTGTCGGTCGGCAGCAAATTGTCGACTCAATTCCTCCGATGGCAATTGGGTAGCAAGTAGATCGGCTTGAGGCGAATTCAAGAAGGATACCCACTCTTCAGCGCTGTCGACGATCACCAAGCCAGATCCGGATTGGCATTCGAGGCCACGAAGGGCCTGGCTGGTTGCGAGAACTGGTATTCGATTGTACAGGCTCTCCGCAATCTTGATACTCACGCCCGCACCTATCCGGATGGGACAAATCATGATGTCAACCTGATCCCAGACCGTGCCAACGTCATGGACAAAGCCGTGGGCGACGACTCTGTCGCACGTGGGGATATACTCACTCTGCCGACCAAAGACGTGAACCTCGATAGAACGGTGCACCTTCGGGATGATCTCATTGACCAGCCACATCCAGTTCTGCCGATTGGGCCACCAGGCAAAATCAGCGAGGAACCCGAGGCGAAGATGCCCACTGGGCTGACGCTTACAGGGTATCCGAGGCTCTGCAAACAGCGGTGGAACATAAAGGGCCTGCAACCCGGCGACCTGGGCACAGCCCCACGCCATGTCAGTCGTTGAAAGAAAAATGACCCCTGCAGCGCGACGGAATGCCGCGAGCTCATAGCGACGTTGCTTGGCAATTTCGCGCTTGAATATCCGCGAGAAAAAGCGGGAGTTGGCCAGTTGCTGAACCAGCACCTGGTGCTCCAGGTTATGGGCCATGAGCACCGTAGGCATTTCTGGCGGCAGAGCGTCGACAGCCCACCACATGTCGCTGCCATTGATCAATGCGGCATCGTAATGATGCGAACGCGCGGTCTCGCGGATTCTCTGTTTAAACTCATGCTGACGTGCAAACAGCACTTTTGCCGGGAGTTCCGAAATGCACGACTTGGCCAACGACATCAGTTGCCGCGACCGATGCCAGGGGCCAGGAGGAGCGTGAAGGGGACCAACCAGATCGACCGCGTGTCCTCTCCGCAGGGCTGCGACTAGCCCGCGAGTATAAGTCCCCGCGCCGCCAGGATGTGTAGCAGGGTCAACCAGGGACGCAATGAGTACCCTTGTCACAGCGGTCAGCGATATTTCGTTTCGTCCAGGTGTTGATTGCGGAAGGCTAACAACATTCCTTTGATCTCAACAAAATGGATCCAAAATGCGAGCCCCAGGGTGATGGGGTAGTCTCCTAGCCGCAGACCGTAGTATCGGCCCACACGGAAACATGTTCCCCAGCTCTCGATGAGTCGACCTATGTAGAATAGAGGAATAGAAGCCTGCCCCAGCTGGAGAAGCCAGCTGAAGCGCAATCGGGGATCAATCTGACGAATGCGGATAGTGGCCCAGCCGATGTGGCAACGGATATCGCGCTCCATCGACCATCCTTCGAATTCGTGTGTCACAATCATGGCAGGCTGAAAAAAAAAGCGGCCGCCGTCCCGCATGATGGCCGCAGATTGCAGTTGCGCAGCGTAAGGGCCTTGATTTTCAGGTAGGGGAAATCGTTCCCAGACTATTCGCCGAATTCCGGAGTTGTTGTTCGAAATGTAATGGTTAGGCCCCTCTTTTCCGGGATCGAGATATCCCCGGGTCAATACTGAGAGGCTTCGCTCGACGGCGGTCTTGCCTTCATATATCGTCCGGCCGCTGACGGCAACGTGTTGAGGATGGGAGCGCAAGGTGTCGATCAGCGACTGAAGCCATCCAGAAACTGGGGTGCAATCCACATCCAGGAGGGCGATAATCTCTCCCTTGGCAGCCTTGACAGCAGCGTTTTTCCGCTCGTAGCTCCCATCGTAGGGCACGGGGAGCACCCGCAGGCCCGGGAGTTCGGCGATCACAGCAGCGGGCAGCTTCTGGGCGCGTTCGTCCGTCTCGACGAGGAGAAACTCGACGGGTTGATCCACCTTCTGTCTTGCGAGGGCTCGAAGACAGCTTCGCAAGTCTTCTAGGTCAGCGTGGCGCGTGGTGTCATGGTCCGCGACGATCACCACACTGGCTATCGGCTTGGAATCGACGCCGATCACGGGGTACTCTGTATCAAGACCGGAAGATGGCATACACATCCCGCCTTTTGTTGTGATTCCCTATGCACCCATCGATCAGAATGTACTACGGCTGCAACACGTGTCGCAACCTTCAACGAGACGCATATACAGGTTGGCATGGCGCCTGACGCTTTCCTCCTTCGTGTACCGCGTGAGGACCTTTGCACGAGCCTCCTTCAACTTGGCTAATGCCGGAGCGGGGTTGGCGATGATGTCGAGTGCAGCATCTGCCAATGCGTCTGGATCTGATGGGTCCACCAAGTTACCATATTTTCCGTTTTCAAGAATTTCTGGAAATGCACCGCTGCGGCTTCCCAATAACGGTACCCCGGCTGCAATCGACTCCAGCACCACGTGACCGAACGCTTCGTTGTATGAAGGGATCAACAACAGGTCCATATTGGACATGATGTCGCAAATTTGAGTGCGATGACCGGCGAACTCGACGTTGTCCGACAGATGCAGGGCTTCCACTTGATCCTTGAGTTCTTCTTCCAAGCTGCCGGCACCAATGATCTTAAGCTGAGCTCCTGAAACGACATCGACGATTTTCCGCATGGCAGCAATCGCGACCCTATGCCCTTTTTCGTATTCGAGCCTCCCGACAATGCCGAGTAATGGACGAGCGGGATTCTTTAGAGCGCGAATTTCCGGCAAAGCGTTGCGGCCCGCAAGAAAGCGGTTTAGGTCGAAAAAGCTGCCGATGATCTCGGCACGCCCCCATTCGCAGGGCAGTAACTCTTCCTTGATCAAATGCTCGGCGACACAGACATAGGCTTTGGTGCTCGTGGCCAACCAGCGGTGCATGAACCCCATAAACGGCCTTAGAAACCATCGCGGTTTGGGACCTCCCCCAAAATTGATCGTCGCGATGACCACGGGAACATGCGCCAGTTTGGCGGCCAGACGGGCCCACACATTGCAAAATCCTGATTGCGTCTGAACGATGTCTGGTTTGATGCTGCGGAACGTATTATAAAAGGCATAGATAGTCTTGATCATTCCTACTGGGTCTCTGAGACACGGAATGCCCGGCCCGAGCTCATGTATTGTGCAACCGGTCGCCAGTACTGCAGCGCCAATTGCAGAGGTGGTCGGCATCAAGGTGACGATTTCGAACTTGAAGCGCTCGCGATCAAGTTCCTCGGCAAGCCCTAGCGGTGCGTGTTCCCCTCCGGCATCGCGGTAAAAACCAACATAGGCATACAAAACCTTTATTCTTTTCATTCTAGTCGCAATTTCCCGGATGAGGCGTCTCAATCGCCAAAATAGGGTAGCATAGTTGATAGGCGAAACTGCGAAAGGGTCATCGACCGTGGGACTAGATAAATGCAGCAAGCAGCCTCTCTTGCATCTTTTTCTGTTTCAGCGTCTTCCTCTCTCTCCAAATCTGCCCTCCATAGCAGATTTAATACCTAATGCGACAACACTCCAGAATAGTGAGAGATTTTTTCTCTTTAGTAAGTTCAATAAATACCGAGCCTTAGCAACTAATGATACCTGCCTGCTTTGGCTCAGTACAAAAATCTGCTGATTCCAAGACTTGTGTTGAGCGTTATTCCACCGCTTAACAAAAATAACTGCACTGAGAGTTTCTTTTACTAAATCCCATTCTTCCTCTGAAACTAAGAACTGCATTAACAATTCGCAAGTCCATATGTGAAGATCATCAATAATTAAAATACCACCTGTCTTCAAGAGGTCTGCCATATAAAACCAATCAATGAACGGTGTTGGAAATCCATGACGGCCATCAATAAGCGCAAGGTCAAAGTTCTTATTTTCTAATCGGGGAAGTGCATGTTCCGACCTGTCAATAATAAAATTGATGTTGGTCTGCGATATGCCATGTTCATCACAGTATAATTTGATTCTGTCGACTAGTTCAGCGTCAGGAACAATGCATGTATGCACTGTACCCTTTATGGCGAACGCTATGGTGCTAATACCAGCACCAGTTTCTATTGTCTTCATACCCTGTGTGGCCTGACTGTCAAGAAACAGTAGTTCCTCATCAGCAAGTTTCCAGGCTGACACCAACTTGTCGTCCTTGATATGTAGCGTTGGTGGATTCGCAATTAAATCATGAATGTTCATTGGGACACACTTTGAGCTATGGTTAGGAGTTCATTCTTCTCAAAATCTCAAATACAATCCGGCTGAGATAATCACATAACTATTAAGTCTGCTGCAGGCTCCAAGCACGCGCACTCTCAGCGATACAGGAGAAGTGACTGGCCGGGAAGGTCGTCGTGAGGTACGCCCACCGCTGCACAGACCGTCGCAGTCAAGTCAACCAGATGAGGGTTCCGGCCATTGATCGCACGGTAAGTTCCCGATCGTGGCACGATGATGGCGCGTGAGCCGTGGACGTGGTTTCCAGACCGCCCTGACCCCGCACCTCCGCGCAACACGGTGCCGTATACCGGTGAGGTCACGCCGCGCAGATTTGTAGCTTGCTCGTTGCTCCATCGAATAACGAGGTCGGGGAGCCGGTCGAGCTCTTGGCCAGGAGGTAAGTGTTCTCCAGGACGTTCAATACCCGCGACGCACTCTTTACCATCGATGTCGCAATAGGTACGGAGACCCTCGGCAATCTCGTCGCAGAGCGCTTTTGCTTCGGATTTGGCGACAATGCCATTCCGCTCCCGACCGCGGACGTTGAGTCGAACCAAACCGGGGCCGTCTGAGGGTAGCGAAAAGGCCCGAACGGTTGCCCAGTCTTTCCCGATCGTCCCCAGTCTGGCGGTGAGTTCGAGCGAAACGGAATCCGGTAGGATGTCCGCGACCTTAGTTCGAAGCGAGGTTGGAACAATCGCGCGCAGTCTCGTCAGGGCGTCACTTCCGGATAACCTCGGGGCCTGGGTACCGGGTCTCAGAATCCGCTCCAACATCTCGGGAAGAAGATCGGACCGACATGTCTCCGGACCCATACCCTTGGGCCAGAATACGAGGAGATCTGCGTCGTCAGGCAGGACGTCCATTATTCGACCGAGTGCTGCGTCGGCTGCTTGGTATACGTCGACCAACGAGCTCTTCAACAGAACGGCCCCAGTTGAGGACTGACCGATAAGGTCGACGGACGTTGGATCCCAAAATTGGTGACCCGCAAGATGTATCGCAACCATATGCACCCAGAGGACATCAGTAGCCTTCTCGTGCAGCAGTCGTTCAACTGCGCCAGCCAGGCGACCGGGCGCTTGCATGAGGATTTTCCGGAGGTGTAGCAGATGGCGCTCCGATGGCTGACCAAAGGTCTCCTCACCTCTAGGGGTCTTGCCAAGGAGTGTCGAGAGTTCCCCGCTCACGTTGAGAGGACGTGACCACTTGGCCAAGTGGACTCGTGACCGAAACTGGCATCCGCTCACCACGACACCGTTGGCCAGCTCCTGCAGCGGATGCTCGGGGGGATCGATGGCAAGAACTCGTTTGCCCGCCCGGTCCAATCGACGGAACAACGTGTCATCTGGCATCAGTTCATAGGACAAGCGGAGCCTTTGCTCGGGAGCAGACCAGGTAAACAAGGAGTAGATTCCGTGTTCCGACAGATGATGACCCGTGTAGAGAGTGGAATAGACCGATCCATCGAGAAATGGGGGGTCAAGGTTGACGTTCTCGCCTTTTCGCTGAAGAGTCGCAAGATGGGGCATTCGGTTGTCACCGATCAACTGCTCGATGAGGGGCACCGATGGAGCCTCCAAAGAGATGGCCGCAATCATGTTGTGCACTCCATGACAGAACGGATCAGACTATTCAGCCGTGACCATGGCATCTACAGGTTTGTTCGAAAAAGAAAACACAAATGGACATGTTCATGAGGCTCATCGCCCGCAAAACCATTGTTTGATAACCTTGCAGAATTTAACCATCTTGACACATCTAGGAGTGTTAACAATGCCAGTTGTGAATCAGAAAAATCAATCTGTTCGTGCTGTTGATCTACCACTCTACTCTTGACGTCCGCCCGAAAAACCTGACCAGGAGAAGTGTGGCCAGATGGCGGTGGCAGAGATCCGGCGATTGCGGCAAACCGGAAGAAGAGAATCGCAAACTCAAACAACTGGTGGCGGATCTTACTCTGGACAAAGTCATGCTGCAGGGTGCTCGCAAAGGCCTAAATCCAGCGGGCCTCATGCTCACATGCCTCTACTTCTACTTCTCGTTGTACGCCAAGCTAAGTAGTTTCATTCTTTCCCTCCAATGGACGCGCCAGGGCATGTAATCGGCCGACGGGCAGACCACGGACAACCACGTTCAGGAGTTACGGGTCACTGCGGAGCGGGGCGGGTGGCAAGTGATCGAGGAGTTTGTGGACCGTGGTATCTCAGGCGCGAAGGGCAGAGAGCACAGGCCCGCCTTCGATCGGTTGTGGCGTGGGGCCTGGACCGGCGCGTTGCGCTACAAGGTCACGTTCGCCAGATCCCAGACGCCGCCGGTCCACGGATTCTGGTCAGTGATGCTCTACAACGAGCACCACTTTTTCTCCCCCAACGCCATCAACCGCTACTCGGTTGGCACGAAGAACAAGGACTTGAAACCGAATTCGGATAGCTCGCTGACGGTGTACGTTCAGGTCGACGAACCACCGCAGGATCTATGCAGCAATTGGCTGCCGGCCCCCGCAGGCAGGGACTTCTCCCTCTACGTACGTGCGTACTGGGCGAAGGTAGCGGTCACCGACGGGTCATGGACGCCGCCGGCCGTGCAGGTGGAAACTGACGGTGACCAACACCGGAAGGAGAACGTGCAATGACTAGCCAGATACGTTCGACTCGAGCACCTTTCGAGGGCACATCGACCATGGACGCTGTCACGTCTAGTGAAGTGTACAGTTGTAAATTGTGTAGCAGTTTGCTACGGTTTTGTCGCTCTAGCTGCTACGAGAAGTGATCGGGCGGTAGGCGAATATCAAGGACTCACGTAGTTTCTGGTGCATTTCCGCTTTCCCGGCTTCGGCACCAACTCATTTTCCCCTCTCCTCTCAGGGCGGTCCTGCATTTCTGACCCCTGTGGCCATGACGGTTTACAGGTTTGAGATGTGGGCCTCGACAAGAATCTTCGACGAGAATGACTGCCGACAGGACCATGCACCAGCAGGAAGGTGGGATCGAT
>JBEVJJ010000174.1:0-8951 GCA_040510255.1 Nitrospiraceae bacterium
GCCGCCGCCACGACTTGCTGGGAGAGCACATCCAGGGGACAGGACGGAATCTCGATACGGTCCAGGACCCCTGCCCTGATAGAACGGATCAATGCGGCACATTCGATCAATTCATCGCGTGTCGTCGAGAACAGCCGCCCCTTGGGGATGGCCCTGATCCAGTGGCCCGCACGACCGATACGTTGTAAGCAGGTGGAAATGGCGCGGGGTGATCCGATCTGGCAGACCAGATCGACGGTCCCGACATCGATTCCCAGTTCAAGCGACGCCGTGGCGACGACCACTCGAGCCTTTCCGGTCTTCAGCCGATCCTCAGCCGAGAGTCGGATCTGTTTGGAGAGACTTCCGTGATGGGCCGCCACGACATCCTCTCCCAGATGCTGTAATCGCGTTTCCAGATAGTGCGAAACCCTCTCGGCCAATCGGCGTGTGTTGACAAACACCAGCGTGGAACGATGCGCTTGCACCAGCTCGGCGATTCGATCATAGATATCCGTCCACACCGCGTTGGTGGCAATGGCTCCCAGTTCATCTTTGGGGACCTCCACCCCGAGGTCCATATCGCGCCGATGGCCGACGTCCACAATGATAGGACGCGGCCGCCCGCCGGCCAGAAATTCCGCGACGATCTCAATCGGACGCTGCGTGGCGGACAGGCCGATTCGTTGCGGCTTCACGGCGGTGAGATCTTCCAATCTTTCCAATGAGAGGGCCAGATGCGCGCCACGTTTGTTGGGCGCCACCGCATGGATCTCATCCACGATCACCGTGCGGACAGTCCGAAGCAACTGCCGGCTCTTCTCCGCCGTCAGCAGAATAAACAACGACTCAGGCGTCGTGATCAGAATGTGCGGTGGACGCCGAAGCATGTGCTGGCGTTCAACCATCGGGGTATCGCCCGTACGAACCGTCACTCGCAATTCCGGCAGAAGCAGACCCGCCGCCAACGCGCCATTGCCGATTTCAACGAGAGGAGTGTGGAGATTCTTCTGGATATCGTTACTGAGCGCCTTCAGCGGTGAGACATACAGAACATAGGTATGGTCGTCGAGTGCTCGCGCCAGCGCCTGTTGAAACAAGGCATCGATGCACGACAGAAAGGCGGCGAAGGTCTTGCCCGACCCGGTCGGCGCGGCGATGAGAGCATCCTGCCCGCTTTGAATGACGGGCCAGGCTTGCTGCTGCACGTCGGTAGGACTACCGATGCATCGTGTAAACCAGTCGGCAATGACAGGGTGAAATCGTGAGAGGGCCATCGCCCTCATCCTATCATCTCTCCAAGCTGGAACTGAAGACGACTCGCACGATGCATAGTGCAGAAGGGAGGACGGCCTTACACCTCATGTGTGAAAGATCACGACAAGATGAAACGAGTGGACCCGAGCAACCATCCTCGCTCAAGAGTGGAGCGCAAGGCGTTCACTGGAGGCTGCCATAGGTCATCAGCCGGTCATATGACTCCCGGCATTCGGTGCAGTAGGTACTCAGGAACGTCACGTCGGTAGCGGCGAGGGCGTGCCGGTTCAAATATCGGTGCACTTCCACCCAAACCGGGCCAGTGATGGGCTGGTTTTGATCGACATCGTCGAGAACCCGGCGGCACATGTCACACATCGCGACGGTTCGTCCCATACTTTCCTCCCTCCGCGGCGAACTCAGAATCATTCCTTATCGAGACGCCCAACAGAGCATTGCCCCAGACCAATCGCCCAGTGGCACTTGCGAAGTTCCATTACTGACACATCATGCCCCGGTTTCTACTTAAAAAAGGGAGGCCAATATTAGGTGTGTGTAGGAGAAACCACACGCGTATTGTTACGTGTCTCTCGTGACAAAACATACTAGTACTGATGCAGGTATATGGAACTCACATCGGTAGGTAAGGCGTAACGGGGAGCTATGGGTGTCCGGTCAACCCTTGGGCAAGAGCATACTTGACGAGTTCCACCGTGGTATGGAGATTGAGCTGGTCCATGATCTGCGCTTTATGAAATTCAACCGTACGAGGCGAGACCGTCAGCATCCCGGCGATCTCTTTCACGCTGTGCCCCTCAGCCAGCAACTGCAACACCTCGCGTTGACGTGTCGTCAACTCCGATCCTTGCGAGGACGCCGCATCAGTCCCGCGCAGCAATCCATCGATGACTTCTCGCGTCACGAGCGGTGTCACATAATAGTTGCCGCTATCCACTGCGCGAAGAGCCTGGCTCAGCTCTTCCCCGACAGACCGTTTCAAGAGATACGCTGAAGCTCCCGCCTTGAATGCGGCCCTGACGTAGGCCGGATCGGCGTGCATCGTAATGAACACAATTTTGACCTCGGGGTGCTTGCCCTTTAATCGCCGCGCTGCCTCAATGCCATTCATGACGGGCATGGAAATATCCAAAATGATGATGTCGGGCTTGAGTTCGGATACCGCTTCGAGCAGGGCGCGGCCGTCTCCTACCGTCCCGACCAGATCGCATTTGTCCTCCAGAAGACGGCGAAACCCTTCGACCACGAGCGTATGATCATCAGCCAACAATACCCTCGGGAGACTCATTGCGCTCCTCCTGGAATGGGAATCCGCGCATGCACTTCGGTACCCTTCCCGATGGCCGAGTGCACTTCGCAGGTACCATGGAATACCAGTAAACGTTCTTGAGTGTTCAGGAGTCCGAGACCACGGTGATTTCCCGTCATTGTATCCGTGTTAAACCCGATTCCGTCATCGCGTACCGTCACCTCCACGAATCGCTCGTCACCGGTCAACTCTAGTTCCACCCGCGTCGCCTGCGAGTGACGCGCGACGTTAGAGAGACATTCTTGTACAACGCGATAGAGGGCCGTAGCAATATCCTTCGACAACGTCGCGGGTAGCGGCTGATGAACGTACAACACCTTGATCTTCGTCCGACTCTCGAATTCATCCACCACCCGTTGCAAGGCAGTTTCAAGGCCGAGGTCATCTAGTATCGACGGATGAAAGCGATAGGCGAGATGGCGGACATCATCGGACAGCGCAATGAGGTCGGTCAGCACACTCGATAAGCTGGATCGTGCCTCATCAGGCAACTGATGCGCGTGTTTCTCTAGGCTTTGCAATCCCAGTGTCAGCATCGCCAACCGTTGATTGACGTCATCATGCAAATCGCGCGAAATTCGCCGCCGCTCTTCTTCCTGAGCCGTAATGATTCTCCCCGTTAAGGCATGCAGAGCTTCCTGGCTGCGTGTTAACGCCTTTTCGCTCGTTGCGAGTTCCGCCGTGCGCTCCTGAACGCGCCGTTCCAGAGATTCGTTCGCCTCGCGCAACAAGACTTCCGTGCGGCGGCGTTGATAAATGAACGCCACGGGCACCCAGATCGCCACCAGGCTGATGGCGCGATTACTCACCCCAAACCACAGAGGAACACCTGGAAACAACGGCCCGAATCCCGCTCCCAGGATCGCCAAGATGGTACAGCCGGCAGCTGTCAGGATGGGCAAAGCCGGGCGATTGCTCATGCCGGCAGCCAGTAGGACCACCCCACCGTATAGGACGGCGTCGGCCACGGCCAGGGGCAAGAAGAGGTCAATGACGAAGATGGCGAGGCTTAGGCTTGCGATGAACCAGATTGTCAGGTGATCGGACATCCCCGGACGCGAGAGCGTGGACTTCACGACGTCTCTTCGCAGTTTCACTCTCCTTCCAAACAGCAGTCTAGCATGATACGTTGTTTCAAACTACGACCCTATCGCTACGGATGGGTTGCTTCCTCGGCTTGAGACAAGACTCACGAAACATGTCACGCCTGCTCATCGTGGGGTCAGGTTATACAGGCAGTCATGTCTATCGGTCGGCAAAGGCACGCTGCCTATCGGTGTCGGCTACCAGCCGGCATCCCGATCGGAACCTGCCTCATGTCGATTCAGATGACAGAATTTGTTTTGATCTGGAGAATCCTTCGACCTGGTCCGCACTTCCCCGCGATTGCCCCATGATCTGGTGTTTTCCCGCTCGTCCATTGGCGCTCGTTCAGAAGTTCGCCGAAACCCGAAGAGGGGCGTTCCCGCGCCTGCTCGTCCTTGGGAGTACCGCTGCCTACAACATACCGGCGGGAACGATCGATCGTCTTCCACCGTGGCTTGATGAGTCGGCCGGCGTGGATCATTCGCTACCGCGGGTCCAGGGCGAAGAATACTTGCGTAGCAGGCATGGCGCCATGGTACTCCGCGTGGCAGGAATCTACGGACCTGGCCGCAATCCTCTGGATTGGATCAGACAGGGACGCGTGGGGATATCCGATCGCTACGTGAACCTGATTCATGTGGCGGATTTGGCAGGCATCTGTCTCGCGATGCTCGATGAGGGCACAGCCGGAGAGATCTACAACGTAAGTGATGGAAGGGCCCGAACCTGGGCTGATATCTGTCGGGCGGCGGCTGAGCATTGGCGGATTATTCCTCACGATAAACGCGCAGATCAAAGTCCCGGCAAGCGGATTTCGAGTCGGAAGCTCCAGCGCGCCTTGACGTACCGCATGATGCATCCGGATCTGTTCGAAGCACTCGCAGCAATTGAACCTCCACCCTCCTCTCAGATTGACACCGAAGGCTCGTCAGATCCTCGACGTCATTGAGCGCTGGCACTCATACTGCGAGAAGACCGCGCCCGCGGCTCGCACCAGGTTCGGAAGAGGACCAGAAAGAGCGGAAGGCCGCAAAACTAGGAACGCAAAAGAGCAATGACACTGAGGCACACGAGCAGGTTGTTGATCGCATGGCCGATCATGCCGGGGAGCAGACTTCCGGTTTTTTCGTAGACCCATGCCCAGATGACGCCGCTCCAGAAGACACTGACGAACCCGATGAGCCCGTAGCCATGCGCCACAGCGAAAATAGCTGCGCTGAGCACGGCCGCTGAACCCCATTGAAACCGACGGCGCAACACTCCGAACAGTAAGCCGCGGAATGCCAGTTCCTCGAATACCGGAGCGAATACCACATACTCCACGAGGCTGACCGCCATTACCGGGAGTGGCGCCCACACCAGGTCGGCATCAAACCATTCGGTCCAATGGCTAGACAGGTTCAGGGGCTCTGCGATCTTTCCCATCACCCATTCCCCTACCAATCCCGCCGCCACCACAGCGCTCACGGCAAGCACCAGATTGCCGACCTTGTGGCGTTCCACGCTTAGGCCAAATCCATCGCCGAATGTGAGGCCTTGAGGTTTGAGCAGATGTACGTAGGCCAGGAACAAGAGGGGTACGTTTGAGAGCGGCACAACCAGTACGCGAAGCGACGCGAAATCGAGTGCGGCGAACAAAAACCCCAGGGTCAAGACGGCGCCGATGGCCCCTCCCCTGAGGAGCACCGCCGCTCCCAGTTTGCCCGCCCAAATTGGAGGCAGTTCTGCCTTACCGACACGGAACAGTTGCGGCTCACCTCGTCGGAGAAACCAATACAGCAGAATAGCGCCGCCGACGATCATGAACCCGATTTCGATCGAAGCAAATATGCGCGACCGGTGTACGACAGCATCCGCTCGCAAATCGGCCGAGGAACGGACGGTGGTAAGGAGACCCGAATCTCCGGCCTTCTCCGAGAGGCGGAGTGCCAGCCGATCATAGAACCATCCCGCTGGCAACAGTTCGGCCAGTTGTGCTTGGAGCTCACCTTCACTCTGCCGGGACACATAGTTATCGAGATATGCGGCCTGCAGCATATGGGCAAACAGCGGGAACGGATCCTCACGACTCGTCCACTCCGTGACCTTTTTTCTGACCTCGTGAACACGGCCCGACTCGGCCAATAGGATTGCGAGATTGAGGTCAACCCGGGGATCAGGGGACACCTCCACCAGTTCCTCATACCAGGCGACCGCCTGATCACGTTCGCTGGTATCGCTCCCCATGGTGACCTCATAGACAAAATGTTCCCATCCCGGCAGGCGTCTGAATCCCTCCTCGACGTCCATAATTCGACTGACCATGTGCTCGAGAGATTTTTCAGGGTCCGCTATGCGGCCAAGCTTGGGGATGTCAACGGCGAACCAGACCACGAGTATGACGGAGGCGGATAACACAATAGCGGAAAGGATGGTGACAGCCTTTGAAAACCTGGGATCGTACCAACGTGGTGGGGGGGATGCTCCCACATACTGCGGTTCAGGCATCACGGGCTGGATGTCCAAGGGATGTGCATCAGAAGAATTCACCGACACCTCGTGTCAATGGAGTATAGCATCGGGTTTTCCACGGTGAAACTTCACGACCAGCAGCAGGGGGAAGCGCGCAATCGGCCCGATATTCTCATGGCTGAACGGTTTCCGTTTCGTTATACTAGGTTGCATTGGCCTACTGATCGGGATCGCACCGCCTGCGTCGTTCCCCCTGGGCGATAGTCCCTCTGTGATGACAAGCTTAAGGAATTCTTCAGCGGCAAAGGACTTTCATCCCCCTCGCCGACTTCTTCTTGGGCCTGGCCCAAGCATGGTGCATTCCCGGGTGCTGCAATCATTGTCGACCCCTATCCTGGGGCATCTCGATCCGCTCTTTCTCTCCGTGATGGACGACGTTCAGCAGTTGCTACGGGACACATTTCGGACAAGCAACCCCTTGACCATCGCCGTGTCCGGGACCGGATCTGCCGGTATGGAAGCCGCAATTTCCAATCTGATTGAACCGGGGGACACGGCGATCGTGGGCATTAACGGTGTATTTGGCGAGCGAATGGCATCCATGGTCGAACGTTGTGGCGGGACGGTGGTCCGGCTTGAAACAGCGTGGGGGTCGGTCATTGACCCCGACATGCTTCGCGAACGGTTGGCGACGAGTCAACAGGTAAAGGCGGTCGCACTGGTTCATGCCGAAACTTCGACAGGAGCATGGCAACCACTCCAAGACATTGCGGCGCTGTGCCACGACCACGGAGCGTTGTTGATCGTCGATGCCGTAACGTCCTTGGGAGGGGTCCCCGTGGAGGTCGATGCCTGGGGGATTGACGTCTGTTACAGCGCCACTCAAAAATGCTTGAGCTGTCCCCCAGGACTCGCACCTCTGACTTGGAATAGCCGAGCCATGGACGCCATCACACGACGGAAATATCCGTGTCAAAGTTGGTATTTCGATTTGGCGTTGGTGTCAGAGTATTGGACTGAGGGCACCCGCGTCTATCATCATACCGCCCCGATTTCCATGTTGTACGGGCTTCGAGAAGCACTACGCCTGGTCCACGAAGAAGGGCTTGAATCACGGTTTGCACGGCACCGTGCCAATAGTGCGGCGCTCCTGTCCGGCTTGACCGAGTTGGGTTTGACTCCTCTTCCTGATCCTGGTCACCGTCTCCCCACGCTGAACTGCGTGCGCCTTCCCAGGCAGGTCGATGATGTCTCGACTCGGGGCAGGCTCCTGGACGATTACGGCATTGAGATAGGCGGCGGGCTAGGCCCCCTCCGCGGAAAGGTATGGCGCATCGGCCTGATGGGTGAGTCGAGCCAGCAAGCGCATATCTTGACCCTATTGAATGCGCTCGAAGACATTTTTTCCAGATCCGGTTGGCTTTCGACACCGGGCGTCGCAGTCCGGGCAGCAGTTGAAGGTTTTCACAATCCACACGATTCCATACGGAGGACGGGATGAGCCGAGAGTTGCGATGGGTTCTCGCAGCTGCGGTGTTGGGATTCACGGCTGCGGTGACGTACTGGATCCTCGCACTGGTCATTGCCGAATCCAGAAAGCCTCAACTGGTTTCCCCTGAACGAGTCACGGAGTTTATTCACGCGGTTATCGAAGCCAATCGCGCCAACTATACGCAGAATGTTGTCGATAAGTTGCATCGACAAGGAGTGGTCGAAGCCGTCGAACATTGGAAGGAGGAAAGAGGACTCCCGTTGCCTGCGCAATTCCTGTTGGAATCAGGACGGCTGGTGGCGCAGAAGGATTTGAAATTCAGCTTCCGGCTGGCAAGCCTCACCCCGATCTATGTGTGGAACGGCCCCAATAGTGAGCTCGAGCGGCGAGGCCTTGAAGCGATTATTAAGAACTCGGAAAAACCGTTCACGGGGTTCATCCAACAAGCCGGAACCCGCTACTTTCAGGCCATCTACGCAGACCGTGCCGTATCGGACAGTTGCGTCACCTGCCACAATGCCCACGCGAATAGCCCCCGTCGCGATTACAAATTGAATGATGTCATGGGGGGGATCATTGTGACCATTCCCCTCGGTGAATAGGGAATGGATCTCGCCATCACCAGGACTCGCGTGGTGGATGGACTCGGCTCCTCACGGGACAATACCGCCATCCTTATTCACCAGGATCGAATTACCGCGGTGGGCGCCATGCGCGACCTGAGACTCCCACGAAATGCCCGCCGAATCGACGGACGCGGTCTCACGGTGCTCCCCGGATTGATCGATTGCCACGTCCACCTGTGCCTGGGTGGTGAGGCCGATGTCGTCGCCTCCGTCGAGAAGGAATTCGCGCAGGTGACCCTTCTCAAGGCGGCTGAAATGGCGCGACGCACGGTCGACGCCGGATTCACGACGGTACGGGATCTGGGCTTTCGCGATCATTCCGTGTTTTCACTCAAGTTGGCGATTGATTCCGGACTCCTCCAGGGTCCATCCATCATGGCTGCAGGTCTGGCCATTTGCATGCCTGGTGGACACGCGCGGTTTATCGGACGGGAAGCGTCAGGAGCCGCGTCCGTCCGCACCGCAGTCCGCGATCAAGTCATGGCCGGCGCCCAGGTCATCAAGGTGATCGCCTCGGGAGGCGTGCTCACGCCTGGTACATCACCAGATGAAGCCCAGATGACCATTGACGAACTGCGTGCAGCGGTAGACGAAGCCCGGCACCATGGCTGCCCTGTCGCTGCCCATGCTCACGGCGCAACAGGAATGAAGAATGCCGTCCACGCCGGGGTCCAGTCGATAGAACATGCTACGCTCATGGACGACGACGCCCGCGCCATGATGAAGGCGCGCG
>JBEVJJ010000175.1:0-4254 GCA_040510255.1 Nitrospiraceae bacterium
TTGCGACATCGTGCGGCAGGAATCGGCAGAAGGTTCCAGAGTCGTCGCCGAAAATGTGGAATTTCTCTGTCTGACCCCCTATGCCCCTCGCTTTCCCTTCGAAATGTGGATTGTACCCAAGCGGCATGCCAGCAATTTCGAGGAGAGCCAGAGGACTCAATTCGAATTCCTGGCCTCGATCCTCTCTGAAGTGCTCCGCCGGCAAGACATAGTCCTGGCCAGACCCGCATATAATTTCGTCCTGCATAGTTCCCCGCCGCAAGAGCGCACGAGCGACTTCTATCACTGGCACCTGGAGATTATTCCCAAACTCACCCTCGTCGCAGGCTTTGAATGGGGAACTGGATTCTACATTAATCCCGTTGCCCCGGAGGAGTCGGCCAAGGCCCTGCGCGAAGCCGATCTGTAACCTCATCTGCGTCTTTCCCAAGGTTCCCGTCAGAACCGACACGAACGCAGCCTTGCCGGCCTGGGGGTTATCGCCCTGCCCGTGCGGGAGACTGGGCGCATCCTATGCGCCGGGTGCTGACGACGACATTATCTATCCACAGATGTTCGGTGATCGGCACAGGAGAGGCTGAGAAGGTCAGTTGAAATGCGTTGATGCGGACATCGGTCGTATCGCGCCAGCGCATCCCCGCGACTTCGCCCTTGAATGCATCGTTGATCCACATCCGTTGGAAACCGTCCCGTTGGGCGGGCTGATTCGCCTGCACTTCCAACTCCAGGCAATACCAGAGGCCGGAATGGACCGCTTCACGCGGCTCCTGCTGAAAGAAGAAGTTGCCCCAGAAGTTCCCATCGGGCGCCTGGCGCATCTCGGGAAAGTACGAATAAAAGATGATCTCTCCCGGATCTGGTTGCCGTTGCCAATTCAAGGTCACCAGCGAAGCAAAGAAAAAATCCGTTCCGGTCGGACGGATGCCGGCCTTGCCGAACCCGGACCGTGGGTCGTCAACCCGGTTTCCATAGAAGGCCATAATCTTCGTACAGTTCTGCCCACACCGGAAGCCATCCTCGAATTTCAGATACAGCCGCGCAAAGGCGTGATCGTACCCCGGCATAAACCAACGGCTCAGCGATTTCCCCTCTCCGCCTTCCGGATAGGTGACTTCCAACGCGTGATCTCCTGCGTAGGCCTTGCCGGGATCCGAAGTGATCACATGAAGAGTGGGCTGATAGCCGTCCTGCCATTGTTCCAACGTGCCATTCTCGAAATCATCGCAAAAAATGACGGCGGGATCGGAGCACACCGGTTCGGCGGACAATCCGGGAGACCCTACGCATGATATCGTGACGGCAACGAGAAGGAGGTTCCTGTATACGGAAACCATCGTCGGATACCTCTCCATTTCATCATGCTCTACGACTCCACCTTGGCATATCCATGAGCCTTGTCACAATGGAAGCGTCAGAGCAATTTGCAATCCTCATTCGGCCAGCCTTAATATCTCCTTATGGTCGTCCAGCTCAGTCATCCCCACCGGGAAGTTGAGATCAAAGGTCCAAAGCGGGTGCGCGAGATGTTGCGGGATTTGAATCTCGTCGTGGAAGCGCATCTGGTCATCCGTGGTGAGGAACTCTTGACCGAAGATGAGGTCATCGCAGACGCGGACCACATTGAAATCCGGCCGGTGATATCCGGCGGAAGCCTCCAATGATGAGTGTAGAAACACCTTCCGATCCAGCACTCAACACTTGTAAGCCATGAACTGCACGAAGTGTCCCATCAGCACGAAAGCGGTGATCGGCCTGCCGCGGCACAATGCCGCATTTTGCAAGGCCTGTTTCACGACGTTCGTGCACGAGCAGGTAGCCCGCGCCATCAAGTCGCAGAAGATGTTTTCGAAGGACGACCGGATCCTTGTGGCCGTGTCGGGTGGAAAAGACAGTCTCGCGCTCTGGCACATTCTGCTTCAACTCGGGTATCGGGCGGATGCGCTCTACGTCAATCTGGGGATCGGAGACTATTCGGCGCGCTCCCATGAGAAAGTACAACGTTTCGCCGAGACGGTCGGCGCCACATACGGAGCGACGCTCCTGGTGCATGTCGTCGAGCAGGAAGAAGGGGCCGGCATCCGTGAACTCTCCAACATGTTACACCGGCCGACCTGCTCCACCTGCGGCACGATGAAACGGTATCAATTCAATCGCGCGGCGGTGGAACAGGAGTACGATGTCATGGCCACGGGGCATAACCTCGATGATGAAGCAGCCCGCCTCCTGGGAAACGTGCTGCACTGGCAGGAGGAATATTTGGAGAAGCAGGGGCCCACGCTTCCCGCCTCCGTGGAAGGGTTTGCCAAGAAGGTCAAGCCGTTGTACCGGCTGTCCGAACGGGAACTGGCCGCCTATTCGGTCGTCAATAAGATCGACTATATCGTGGAAGAGTGCCCGATGGCGAAAGGGTCCAAGACGCTCCTGTACAAGGAAGTCCTGAACAGGCTTGAAACAGAGTCGCCCGGCACCAAACAGCGGTTCTATTGGGGGTTTCTTGAAAAACAGTCCCGCGGCGAACGTGCGCCCGCATCAATGGAAGAGAAAGACCAGAGGACACTCCATCCCTGCCAAACTTGTGGCCAACCGACCAGTGCGGACATCTGCTCGTACTGCAAGATGATGGCGAAAGCCAAAACGGCGACGCCGCAATAGTCGTCCAGTCGTAAGCAGCATGCGTTCTTACCCACCTCCGCACGGAGATTCGCCGCTGGTCTTGAGTCCCAGCTAGACATGCAAATCGTTCAGGGCAGTCAACGTACCATTGGCCAACGCCGAAGCCGCTGACCAGATGCAGGCGTCTCTTCACGAATTCCCGCCGCTGAAGTTGAACGCAGCCGAGTCTCTGAACTTGGCGGACTTGGCCGCCGGCATGGCGTTACAGGAACAACGTGGGTTGGTTGTTGTCAGACCTCGTGCCATCAGGAAGTAGTTGGAGGTTCCGCGTTCCATGTCTCGACCCTTCGGTAAGGAATACGGATTTTGCACGAGCGCCTTGGATGTGTATATAAGATAGGTATGAGTGGAGAAGTGGTTCGGTGATGCGAGCTGGCGTCTCCCTGCTTGTGGCGATGGGCGTCGTCTCCCTATCGATGGCCGGTGCGAAGTGCGCCACGGCCGCCGACCAGTCTTCCACGCCCGTCACCCTTCGCTTCGTCTCCTGGAAGGGAGATCATCCCCGTGCCTGGGACGAGGCGCTGGCCCAATTTTCCGCAAGCCATCCACACATTTCGGTTATCCGTGAAATTGCGCCGCACTCCTCCACCGCCTATCACGATCTGTTGACGCAAAAACTGAAGAACCGGGACGCGACCGTCGATCTGTTCTTCATGGACATCATTTGGGTACCGGAATTCGCCTCGGCCGGATGGGCGCTCGCACTCGACGATCTGTTTCCTTTCGTTGACCGGCAGCAATTCTTGCCCGCCACGATTCAGACCGGCCAATACGGCGCTCACATCTACGGCGTGCCTAGCCGTATCGACAGCGGCATGCTGTTTTATCGGGCAGACCTGCTGACCCGATACGGATTTCATCCACCCACAACCTGGGACGACCTTATTCGTCAGACCGATGTCATCGTGGAGGGTGAAAAGAAGACGCACCCAGCCATGCGCGGCTATTCGGGCCAGTTCAAGCAATACGAGGGGCTGATCTGTACCATGATCGAGTTCATCGGTAGCCACGGCGGCAGTCTGCTCAGTGAGGATCTCACCACCTCGTTACTGTCCACACCGAATGATCTCGCGGCGGTGCGATTTGTCCGTGACAGGATCATCGGAGGTCCTGCCTCGCGCGCGGTGTTGACCTATCAAGAGCCGGAATCGGTCGTCCCCTTCGTCCAGGGCAACGCCATTTTCCACCGCAACTGGCCGTACACATGGGAAATTGCCAATGATCCTCGACGTTCGCGAGTCGCCGGCAAGATCGGTGTCGCGCCACTGCCGAGTCTGGGGGACCGCCCGTCGACGACGGCGCTCGGGGGATGGCTCTATGCCATCAGCCCCTACTCCTCTCATCCGCAGGAAGCATGGGAATTCATTCAGTTCTTATCGAGTCCGGCCATGCAACGGCATTTCGCACTCACGGCGGGAATCGCGCCCTCACGAACTGCCCTGCTTCAAGACGAGACGGTATTGCGGGCCAATCCGCAATTCCGCGCGCAACTCGCGATGTTCCACAGCGCGACCCAACGGCCTCGCACACCCCTCTATCCGGCGATTTCCAACATTCTCCAGCGATACTTCAGCCGCGCGC
>JBEVJJ010000176.1:0-17475 GCA_040510255.1 Nitrospiraceae bacterium
AGGTGGCAGAAGAATGCTCGAGGCCTTCAAGCAGCCATTTCAACTGAGCCTCTCCCAGCATCGTCTTCATCGGACCATCGGGAGTCCTATTTCGGCTTCGGTATTGTCGCGTATCGAGGACAAACACCTCGAGGTCGGCTCCGGCACGCAGGCGCCGGTAGAGCCGATGAGGATCATCTGCCGCAGTTCCGATAGGCCAGTATTCGAACAGAGCCTGCCGGCCAATCGGCATGCGCTGGTCAAACGGTCCCGCAAAGTTATTACCCACTTCGTGATCATCCCATACGACATACACGGGCACGGATGCCAGAAACCGTTGGAACGCCATCGATCCTCGTTGATAGCGATGCTTAGCCCGATATTCTTCCAGCGTCACGGCCTTGAACTCGCTCCCTGGCGCATTCTGCGGCACAGGACAGATCTCGTCTGCGTAGACGGTGTCACCTAGGAGGAGAAAGAAATCGAGTGCCTCCATCCGCGCGACATCAAAGATGGGATATCCGGGCCCGCCATGACGACACCGGGTCTGACCGCCGATATCGGCGCTCCATCCAAATGTGACGGTTTCGTGAACCGCTGGAGCCGCCAGAGTCCTGAACTCCCCGTGGAGCTCTTCCGCAATCGGATTCGGCGCAGGGCTATCCTGAGCGGAATCCGTTTGTTCGGATTGTGCTTGGATACGAATCTCGTACCGCGTCGCCGGCAAAAGATCTTTGAGCGGAATGTGGAGGGTATAGTCATGATCAACGGTGGTTTCCCATGAAGATCCATGCACCTGCGACTCCTCCCCCTTCTGCGGACCCTTGCTCTCTCGTGTGGAAGTCACCGGCCGATGCTCGACCATCACGTTCGCCGCCCCATTCGTTCTGACCCAGATCACGGCTGTGTGGTCAGAGACATCACCCACCGCCGTGCCATACGAGAGCAGTTTCATGGATGACTCTTCAGTTTCGGCAAAGGGGCTGCCTTCGGGTAAGCCGGGGCGAGATGACTGCCCGCACGCAGCGCAGACCACGAGCAGGCTCAGGAACAATCGCAGGCAGTCACGAATAGAACGGCGCATGAGCGATGAAATAGACGAATCGTATGCATTCCGTCAAGCTGCAACGGATTGAGGCCAACATTGCTTTCCAGCATCGGCATCCGGCATACTTTCAACATGTGGCACTGAAGATGCGCGGGGGAATGAGGAGTTGGAGAGGGTCTTGAGATGACTGATCAGAGATGCATGATTGGAGGCTGTCCCAACAAAGTCTACGCTCCCGCGGGGACTCAGGCCGTGTGCAAAGATCATTTCCTAAATTTTCTCACCTGGCGCCGGCGCCGCGGGCCTCAGATGTTTATCAAGTATGCGGCAATGACCATGGAACAGCGCGATACCATCACCGCTGAGTGGCAGAAGACCGTGCGAATCGAAGAAGTGACATCCTCGCCACCGCCCCCACGCTAGATACTGGTCCACATCCACAGCCATCCGATTGTTGTGTCAGATGATGGGTATCATTCGCCACACCCTCATCCGTTCATTCAACGGGTCACCTTCGACCTTGCGAAGTTGTGAAGAAGTCCGTTCGCTCAGCAGGCGGAACTGACCGACCCCTTGGTCCTGAAGTCAATGAGCCAGGTGTGGGTGTAAAGTATACTCCGGCTATCTCTAGAAGTTTGTCCACTCCGACATCAGCGCCGCCAGTTGCCCCTGCCTTCGCTACTTCGGCAGCTTCCTCCAGCGCCGCAATCGAAAGATTCTTATACGCCCTGAGTTCGTTTTCTTGGTGGCCTCGATGAGAGCAGCCATCAAGCACCCTACCCCACCTTTCTCTCATTCAATGGGTTGAACACATCGGTCCGTCGCAGCGGTAGAAGAGTTCTTGGTAAGCGAGTGGTGTTGGTGTGCGTCGCGGCTGAACGAGCGAGGCCCGACCGACAATCGTAATACTGAATGCATTGTCGGATCGGAATCCCCAACATTCCGATGTGGGGGTTGGGGGGAGCCGCAGCCGTTCTGACCTGATCCGCACTTGCCCTACTCGGCGAGGTGGCTGGTATGGGCTCCACTGCGCGCATCGGCCGAGCACATTCTGATCGTGCGCGGTCTGCGAGCACAGAGGCCATACCAGCTATCTCGGCATTCACCTTCTGAGGGCGCGCGATCCGCGAGCACAGAGGGCGTGCGGAGCCGCTACCCCATCACCGGACTTCCATGATGATGAATCATCAACCATTCATCACCGATCCGCTCGAACAGGTTGGTCGCAAGCACGCGGGTTTCGACAGAAGTTTCACCCTGTCGGCTGGCCAGGTTTTCAGTGCAGATCACCCACCCTAAGTCGCCGGCGACCTGCACCTGCACCTCGGTGAGTTCAAAGGTCATGGAAAACGTGTTGTTGAAGATCAGCACCCACGAATCGCGAACGGAGGGCCACCCGGACCGCAATGACCATCCGGGATGGATGCACGTGACGTATTCCTGATGAGCCCAGATCGTGTCCATCTCGGCCACATCGAGGCTTTCAAAGGCTTCGTAGAACGCTCGGTTGGCTCTGGTCACCTCTTCAATACGCTGCTCGATCACTCCTGACCCCTCATGCGTGCGTTATCATAGCGTAAACGATCGTCCTGGAGCGAGCGATTTTGCTGGGGAAAATCCTTAGAAGGACCTGTCAGGCGGGTCGGTGTTCGCCACTGTCAATAGACCAACTGAATCAATGAGCGTCTGTGGCGTCGGCCAGCAAGCCGGTTTCAAGAGCAGTCTTCAAGAGTTGTGCGGTATTGGAGACCCGCAACTTCTTCATCATGTTGGCGCGATGCGCTTCAGCGGTCTTGATGCTGATCTTCAGCTGCTGAGCAATGTGCCGGTTGGTCAGACCTGACCAGACGAGCTGTAGAATCTCTCCTTCGCGAGGCGTAAGATCCTGGGGTCGGTTCTTTCGTTTGGACACATCCACACGGCCGGGCTTGGCATTGGCCATACCGTCTTGTTCACTTACCAGCGCCACGGTGGTCAGCACTTCGTCATTGCGAACCATGGTGTCCTCCTCTGTCGACGTCCTGGCGGAGAGTCCTTCCTACCTCAGCAAGGGATGGGATATCGATGACTAAAATACCCTGTTGCGAGCGGCAGGTAAATTCCTGCCATTTGGCCCTATAGCCGCCCACAGACAGATATATCGAACTGATTGGCAAAGCGGTACGCGGGCTACAGCGGGATTTGAACAGCGGGACCCAATCTCAGTGCGGAACCAAGGGGTACACCGATTTCTGGCGCGGCACGCCAGGGAAGGGATTAATCCGGACGGACCAATCCGGTCCTGATGGCTAAGCGAACCAACCCAGGAACGTCATGGATTTCCAGGCGTTCCATCAGTTGCGCTCGATGAGTTTCGACGGTTTTCACGCTCAGGTCCAGCCGTTGAGCGATCTGTTTTGTCGAGCACCCTTCGGCAATCAACTGGAGGATTTCCCGCTGGCGCCCGGTGAGACGTCCTAAGGGTCCAGGCTTGACATCGCCCTTCCGGCAATAGGCATCGAGGGTAAACTTCGCGACCGTCGGGGTCAGATAGGTCTCCCCGCGACACACTGTTTTGATGGCCAATTCCAGTTCGGCTCGGTCCGCATCCTTCAGAAGGTACCCGGCAGCCCCGGCCCTGAGTGCTTCCTGAAGATATTCTTCATTCGTATACATGGAGAGCATCAGGACCTTGATCCGCGGACATTCCTGTCGCATACGGCTTGTCGCCTCGAGCCCATTCATTCCCGGCATGGCGATATCCATCAATACCACATCGGGTTCAGCTTCCTTCGACATCCGCAAGGCTTCCCGGCCATCACTCACTTCCCCGATCACCTGCACGCCATCCAGCTTTTCCAGCAAGGCGCGAAACCCTGCCCGTACAAGAGTGTGATCCTCAGCCAGTAGTACCTTGGTCTTAGTCATGTAGGCGCATTCTTCGTGTCGTCCGGCCGTGGCGGTAGCGTGAACGTCGCGCGAATCTCCGTCCCCATCGCCGGCGCTGACTGAATGACCATCTGCCCGCCCACAAGGCGGACCCGCTCCTCCATACCCGACAGTCCAATGCTCATTCCAGCCCGGGCGCCTGATCGCATTTCCTGCGGATCAAAACCAATGCCGTCATCGCGAATGATCAGGGTCAATTCATGATCCTTCAGTTCAAGACGCACGTCGATCCGTCCGGCATGCGCATGGCGCGCGACATTGGTCAACGCCTCCTGGGTCAGTCGAAAGCATGCGATTTCCACCTCGGCAGAAGGACGCATGGTCACACCGTCGGCGCTAAACTCGAGTTGCCAGCCGGCGCGCTCCGCTTGCCGCGCTGCGTACCAACGAAGCGCCGGTACCAACCCCAGTTCATCTAAGAGAGATGGCCTGAGGTCCAGGGCTAGGCTGCGAACACGATGCAATACCTGATCCAAAATCTCAAGGCTGTCCGCGATATGTGCTTGCACCGAGGTCCTGTCCGGCAGATCTTGCAATTCGCGCAAATTCAATTTCATAGCCGTCAGCGCCTGGCCGATCTCGTCATGCAGGTCTCGTGCGATCGCCCGTCGCTCCAATTCTTGGATCTCGATCAGTCGCCCGGATAACACCTTCAACCGTTCGTTGGCATCCACCAGATCGGCCGTCCGTTCCCGGACATGACGCTCCAACTCTTCGTGCGCCGCCTTCAACGCTCCCTCGGCTCGTTTCCGCTCGGTAATATCGGTGTTCAATTCCAAACTGCCGGTGGGGACCGTTCTTGAATCGTGCAGGAGCGTCCAACGGCTGGACACGGTAATCGTCCGTCCTTGGCGGGTCGTATGCACAAGTTCGCCCTGCCAGAATCCCGTCGCCAGGAATTCCTTTCGCACCTCTTCGAGAGGTTTCGGGAACACGGTCCGTAGGAAATCATGAATATAGGCGCCGACAGCCTCTTCGCTACTCCAACCGTAGAGACGTGCGGCACCCTGGTTCCAATACATGATCGTATCGTGATCGAGGCCGCGCACTAGAATCGCGTCATTCGCCAGATCCAACAGCGTGGCTTGACGTTGCACAAGTTCCGCGCTCTGGTGACTGTCCCTGAGATCCTGCGCTGCCAAGAGAAAGCCCGCTATTGCTCCGTCTCCATCCGGCAGCGCAGTGACCGACACCCGCACGGGGATCCGCTCTCCATTACGATGCACATACGTCCACTCTTCTTCGGAAGGATGAACGAGGCGGGTTTCCGCGACAATCACGTTGAAATCGCCTTGAGTGGACATTCCTTTCCCACCAGACAAAAGTCTTGCGCGTCGTTGGAGTTCCTTCACATCATGAAACAGGACAGGGCTATGCCTTCCTATGACCTCTTCCGACCGGTATCCCAGTAACTGTTCCGCTGTCATGTCAAATCCTGTGATCAATCCATTGGTGGTGGTGGAGATCATGGCCACTCTGGAACGACCACGAACAATTGGCTTCATGATGATCCTCCGCGTCAACTTACGATAAGAGGGAGAATAATCATGAGGCTTTTGGCGTAAGGTTTTTCACCCATCGACCAATCTTACGCCAGAAGGGAGGCCGGCGCGAGCATTGTTATGGGTGCGGCAAGGCGCCTTGCAGGCGATACGTACAGAGGGTGAACCCTTGAGCTGCTTCGATCATCGGTGAGGCGGATACACGTAGATTTGAAGGTTCGTTGGTGGAAGAAGCCTCTCCTAGCTGCAGTGGTCGAGCCTGGGCAAATGACGGCTACCCAGTCGACCTGTGTCGCGAAGATTGCCAGCCCACGAGCCAGACCCCAGCGAGGATCAGCACAATTCCCGCCACCTCTTTGAGCCCGATGGTCTCCCCTAATACGACAGCGGAAAGCAACAGAGCGGAGACCGGAATCAGGTTCACGAACACGCCGGCTCTGGATGGTCCCACTCCCTGCACTCCATAGAGCCATGCCTGCTGGCCGATCGCAGTTGCAAACACCACCAGATACCCCAATGCGAGCCAACCGGTTAGGGGAATCCCCTCCACCCCCATCGGTACCATTCGTCGATCCGTCCATAGCAGGGGAAGTTGGAAGAGCAGGGATATCGCCAGGGTTGTCCAATTGACGGTGAGTGGTGACAACCGTTCCATGATCCGGCGACCACCGATGGTATACAGGGCCCAACTCACCAGGCCGAGAAGGACGAGGATTCCACCGAGCCAGGGGTGTGACCCGGCAGGCGCCTGACTGCCAAATCCGGATACTAAGGCCACTCCCCCAAACGACAAGGCACAACCCCCGGCAACGGTTCTGAAGGGCACATCACGAATCAATACGGACGAAAGAAGCGCTGTAAGCGCAGGGCTGGCCCCGATGATCACACCCGCCGCTGCCGCACTGATATAGCGCAAACCAAACAAGGTCAGGAGATGGTTCCCCAGCACTCCCAGTCCCAGGAATAGGAGGATCATCCGGTCTCTCGCGGAAACATGAACCCTCGACCCCTCCTGCCACCACCAGAGCGGGATGAGGATCAACAGTGCTCCCACTCCGCGAAGCAGCGAGGTTTCCACGACCGAGAAGTAGCCGAGGGCGATCTTTTGTCCGACGATCGATCCGCCCCATAAGATTGCGGCAAGAATGAGGGCACTGTAGCCGGCGAGCTCATGATTGTGCTTCATCTGCTGCTTGCTCTCAGCACACCCGCTCTAGAGAGAATTCTGGGCGTCGTGAATCCTGCGCCTGTGCCTAGACGTGGTCCTCTCTTTTCATCGCACCGTACGCCTCATGAAGAGGACGGGTCAGGCCGACTCTTCGGCCTGACCACGAAAATCCCGTCCCGGATGGTCAGCATGACTGCGGTGACGCCTTGATCAGCGGATACGAGACGATTCAATTCCTGAATGGCCGCCGTCCTGGCATCCCGCGGCGAGTCACGCAAGACCTCCCCATCCCATAACACGTTGTCGATAAGAATGACGCCCCCGGATGCCAGGAGGCCCAAGGACTGCCGATAGTAATGGACATAGTTTTGCTTATCCGCATCGATGAAAATGAGATCAAAGGGACCAGTAAGGTCGCGCAGGGTTTCGAGAGCCGGTCCCATTTTTATCATGATCTTGTGACCTACAGTCGACTGAGCAAAAGATCGGCGAGCCACGGCTGCGGACCGGTCATCCACTTCGCATGTCGTCACCGTCCCGCTTTCCGGCAACGCTTCTGCGAGACACAACGCGCTATAACCGGTGAACATTCCGATTTCCAGCACCCTCGTCGCCCCGGTGAGCTGCACCATCATCTTGAGAAAGGCGCCCTCCAGTGGACCGATCATCATCTGAGGAAATTCCATTGTCCTCGTCGTTTCCTCCCGCAACATCCGGCACACGCCCGATTCCGGGATGGAATGGGCTTCCGCGTAGGCTTCGATCTCCGAGCTGATCAGTTCCGGCATGGTGTCTCCCCTGTTTGAAAACGGCTCAAGCACTCACGTAGACTGGACATCAAGGAATTGCTCTCCACTATTGAAAGGTTCGTTGTGAACACGTTGGCACTGCTCAAGCCGCTCGCCGCTCGTTTGCTGGATATTCAACGTATCAACAGCGCCGCTTCCGTATTGAGCTGGGATCAGGAAACCTACATGCCGGCGGGAGGAGGCGCAGCCAGAGCCGATCAGATCGCGACATTGCAAGGCCTGGCGCATCGACAGCTAATTTCTCGTGAAACCGAACACCTGTTGTGCCGATGGGTTGATCGGGACAGCGGCCACCTGATCGAGACCAACGGCGAACATTGGGACGAGCCTTCCCGAGCGTTGCTGCGCGAAGTCTGGCGGGACTTCGATCGGGCAAGCAAACTGCCATCCGAATTCGTCATACGCTTGAGCCGGGAGTGTTCGCTGGCCCAACAAGTATGGGTGGAAGCCCGCGAGGAAAGCAACTTTAAGAAGTTTCTGCCGAGTCTGCGGACCATCCTTGCCTTGAAGCGAGAAGAGGCAGAGTACACCGGCTACAATGAGTCCCCGTACAATGCTTTGCTTGACACGTATGAGCCCGGTCTCACGATCGCCTCTCTGAGGCCATTGCTCGATCGGTTACGATCCCGTCTCGTACCGCTCCTTCAGGCAATCGCCGCCAGCTCGACCCACATCGACGACAGTTTTCTCTACCACTCGTATGACACAGGACGCCAGGTGGAATTCGGCCGACTCATCCTCATGGCGATGGGTTACGACTTCGAGCGCGGCCGGCTCGACCTGTCGGCTCATCCTTTTACCACATCATTCCACCCGACGGACGTACGGGTCACGACCCGCGTCTACCAACACGAACTGCCTGCCTGCCTATTCAGCTGTATCCATGAAGGCGGGCATGGGCTGTATGACCAGGGGCTGGAAACCGATCACTACGGCACGCCGCTCGGTGAATCCGTCTCCCTTGGTATTCATGAGAGCCAGTCCCGACTCTGGGAAAATTGCGTAGGACGGTCGCTCCCATTCTGGAAATTCTTCTACCCGATCCTCCAGCACACATTCGCCGATCAACTGAAGATCGTCGACACGGAACGATTCTATGCCGCCATCAACCGTGTGAAACCCTCGCTGATTCGGGTGGAAGCCGACGAGTTAACCTACAATCTCCATATCATGTTACGCGTGGAAATCGAGCAGGATCTCATCGAAAACCGGCTCCCTCTCGAGGATCTGCCGGAACGCTGGAATGACACCATGCAGACGTATCTCGGCATCAGCCCGGAACGGGACACCGACGGCGTGTTGCAGGACGTACACTGGGCAATGGGCTCATTCGGGTATTTCCCCACCTATACGCTCGGCAATCTATACGCCGTTCAGTTTTTTGATCAGGCCAAGCGGGAAATCGTTTCCTTGGAGGACGAAATTGCATCCGGCCGGCTATTGGCGCTGCGGCGATGGCTCGCACAAAAGATTCACCGCTGGGGCCGGACCTTTCCGCCCGAGCGGCTCGCAGAACGCGTGACGGGTACGGGCCTCAGTCCTGAACCTTTCCTCCGGTACATCGAGAAAAAGTACGCTGAACTGTACCACCTGCCGATGCCGTCTACAACACTCCCCTCAGACTAGCTCTCAGGCGGAACACTTTCGAGACTCCTTTCCCATGGAAAGAACCGTTAATAGCCCATCGCTGCATTGAGTTTCGCCAGAAACGGGATGGGAAACGTCAACTCCGCTTGGGTTTCGATACGACTGGGGACGATCAAAGTCGTATGAAACACAATATCTCGAATCGCGATTTTAAAATCAGGCTGCTGCGGAGTCATCAGTTCGACCGACTCCACGGATTTGATAATGTCGCTGGTATCTTGAGGTCCATAGGTCGCCATGACCGCCTCCACCAACTCACTGACCTTCTCGCTGGGCTCGACGCCTTCAATCCCTTTCAACAGCAGCGGTATGACCTCATCGCGAGCCTGATCGGAGAGACTGAAATTTTCGACACGCTCCTTCCTCCGCAATGACATCAAGTCATTGTCGAGATCCTTGCTGAATGCCCCGTAAGCAAATCTAAAGAACTCGAAGTGAAGGGCTCTGAAACCTTTGCCAAAGAGTTGGAGCTCACAAAGAAAACAGAGCTGCTGAAGCTTGACATCGCTCAAGAGGCCAAACGGTTCCACCAGATGCAGCACATACAGCAGGAGAGCCCGATCAATAGTCATTTCATGAGGTTTGCGCATCTTCATCCCCCCTTGCGACCGGGGGCATCCACTATAGGAGCTCGATCCTTCGAGCGTCAAACCTCCTCAATTCTCCTCCAAATAATTTTATGTTCTGACTCATAACCCCCTTGACCAATGGCCTCATTTCGTTTTTTAATAGTCGGCCTCTATACTGACGCAATCCATTATGTTGAGCAAGAACGCGAGAGAGATAGACGCCCTGCGGGAGCACCTCTCCAAGCATCAACTTAAGGTGACCCGACAACGCGAACTGATCCTGAATGCATTTTTGAAACAAGAACACATTACTGCGGAAGCGATGTATCACCAACTCGCGAAGAAAGATCCACATCTTGGCCTCGCCACGATCTATCGGACCTTGAATCTCTTTTGTGAGGCAGGCATCGCTCAAGCTCGTCACTTTGGGTCACAGACTCAATATGACAATGTGTCACACAAAGGACATCACGACCATCTGATTTGCACCGGATGCGGGCGAATCGTCGAGTTTGAGAACTGCGAAATCGAACGTCTGCAAGAAGAAGTGGCGACAAAAAATGGGTTCGTGATCCAGACACACAGGCTGGAATTGTACGGACTCTGTTCCAACTGCAGGCATTGACGCGCGTGACATTTCCCAATCCCCCGCTGACCGCAGCTCCTGAGGAATAGTAGAATCCCGCTATCTTGCTCAGGTAACGGAATACTTCTCGCGGATATGATCGTGAAGAAGAGTATTCGAGGGATGTTTTGGAAGATCTCTTGAACGAGACCGTTCGAGGAAGTCGGATCCGCTAGGCTGAGGCGTCCAGAGCCGGCTGTACTCCTACCCCACTTCGGAGGGGAAAGGTGGTCCCCTTTTCCCAAAGACCCCCATTCCCCTTTCTCTCACGCTGATATCTTGTGGTGATCGCCTACGAGGCGAGAAGAGCCCAATTGGACGCTTTTCAATCGACGGGCAGCGGACTGAACATGCTCATGAGTCCAGCAAGCAACATCACACATCACTGGGCTAGCTGTCTTTCTTAATCTGCTCGGCGAGATAGGCTTCCAACTCGATCTGCTTGATCGTTTCCATCTGAGTCTCAATCCAATCAATGTGCGCGTCGACATCTTTGACCATATCTTCAAGCATGTGCCGGGTGGTGAAGTCGCCGACTTTTGTACAATGGACGACTCCGTCACTCAGCAGGCCGAGCATCTCTTGCTCTGCCTTCAAGTCGGCCTTGAACTGTTCGGGAACGGTTTCTCCGACATGAACCGAGTTGAGACGCTGCACGTTAGGAACGCCCTCGAGGTAGAGAATATGCTCGATCAATTCCTCGGCATCCTTCATTTCGTCGAAGGACCGCTGCCGTACATGATGATGAAGCCGTTCGTACCCCCAGTTTGCACACATTTTGGAATGGACGAAATATTGATTGATAGCGGTCAGATCCGCCGTGAGAATTTTGTTCAAAATTTCGAGAACGCCTTGCTTGGCCTTCATGCTGACCTCCTTCCAGAAGTGAGAAGACGCCGCTTCGGTGCATTATCGCCATTACCAATGACCAGCGTCAAGCTTGTAAATACGTAGTTCTGACTACCGTTCTCATCTTCATTGAGAGGAATTATCATTCTTACGCACACCATCATGAGCGAGTTTCTCGCGCAGAGCCTCATCATAGACAAAAGTCATCTGGAATTTCAGACGAAGCGGCGGCAGGTAGTCAGTCAAGAATCGGCAGGCCGGTTATCCAGCTTCCTGGTAACCACATGTGTCATTACGGCATTGCACCGTACGTCCGGTCTGCTTCGAAACCTTTTCAACGAGAAATGGCGCCTGGCAGGTAGGACAAGCCCGGTTAATTGGTCGATCCCATAGAGCATACTCACACTGCGGATAGCGGCTGCAGGCGTAGAATGACCGACCCTTCTTGGTCCGTTTCTGCACGAGATCCCCTCCACATCCTGGAGAGGGACACTTCACTCCCAATGCGATCGCCTTCGTGGTCTTGCAGGCCGGATAGGCGGAACAGGCGAGAAACTTGCCGAACCGGCCACTCTTGACGATCATTGGGCTGCTACACTTTTCACACTTTTCATTGGTCGTCACTTCTTCTCGTGGAACGACCTTGATACTGCCATCAGGCAATTTTTCGAAGTTCTGGGTATTCTTGCATGGTGGATCTTCCTTGTAACCGGGACAGGCCAAAAACTTTCCGTTCCGCCCCCACTTGATTTCCATCATGCGGCCACATTTTTCGCAGGCAATATTCGTCGGCGGTTCGACAATATCCTTGGGTCCCGGAATCGTCTGCGCATGCTCCATATCCCTTGTGAAGGGTCCGTAGAATTCTCTGACGGCGATGACCCAGGGCTTATTGCCCTCCTCGACCTCATCCAATTGCTCTTCCATCTGCGATGTGAACTCAGCATCCAGCAGGTCCGGGAAACCTTTGACCAGAAAATCGTTGACCGTTCTTCCCGTTTCAGTCGGGAGGAACCGTCCCTCGACCTTCTCGACATACTTGCGATCCTGAATCGTCGAGATGATCGAGGCGTACGTGGAAGGACGTCCGATACCTTTCTCCTCAAGTTCCCTGATCAACAGAGCTTCATTGTACCGAGGAGGGGGCTGGGTAAAATGTTGTTTGGACATGAGACCCGGCTGAGTTTGACCTTCCTGCGAAACGAGACGCAGCGCTTCTCCTTCCACGAGAGCCGGCAATTGCCGCTCTGACTCATCGTCGATATCTTGCTCGCTTCTTCGCTTTTGCGCGCCCGGTTCCTTGTCTGTTCCTTCGAGATACACGGCTGTGTGGCCCGGAAACTTGACGACGGTGCCCGTCGCACGGAACACGTACTGATCCTGCATTCCCTCCGGCGAACTGTCCACACGGGTCACATCCAATATGGCGGGCACCATCTGAGAAGCGACAAAACGATTCCAGATAAGCTTGTAGAGCTGGTACTGATCAGCTTCAAGATGTTGACGGATAGACTCCGGATCCCGAAAGGCGGAGGTCGGTCGTATGGCCTCATGTGCCTCTTGTGCCGCCTTTTGAGTCTTGTAGACATTGGGAGTCTGCGGGAGATAGTCGGATCCGAATTTCTCCTGAATGAGTCGCCTGGCATCCTCTACCGCCTCAGCGGAAATGCGCGGCGAATCGGTTCTCATATACGTAATCAGTCCCTGCGACCCTTCGGCGCCAATTTCCATTCCTTCGTAGAGTTGCTGGGCAAGCGTCATGGTCTTCTTCGGCGTAAAATGAAGTTTTCTGGCCGCCTCCTGCTGCAATCGGCTCGTAATGAAAGGGGCGACGGGATTCCGTCTTTTCTCCTTCCGCTCGATCGATTGAACAACAAATGCTTTACCCCGAACGTCGTTTACGATGCCCAGCGCTTGCTCTCCGGTTGCGATTTCGGCCTCTTGTCCGTTGATGCTATGGAGCTTGGCCTCAAACTGCGGGGGACGTTGGCCGACTAAGGTCGCGATGATCGACCAATACTCCTCAGAACGAAACGCATCCCGCTCCTTTTCGCGATCACAGATCAGCCGAACCGCCACAGATTGAACACGCCCCATACTGAGGCCGCGACGCACCTTCTTCCATAGAAGCTGGCTTCCCTGGTACCCCACGATTCGATCTAGGACACGCCGAGCCTGTTGAGCCTGCACGAGTTTGATATCGATCTGTCCTGGAGACTGCAGCGCCCTTTTGATGGCCGATTCCGTAATCTCGTTGAACAGCACTCTGAATACGCGACCGTCTTTCTTTTTCCCCTTGCCATTCAATTCCTGAGCGATATGCCATGCGATGGCCTCCCCCTCGCGGTCGGGGTCCGGAGCGAGATAAATCTTGTCCACCGCTTGAGCCTTCCTCTTGATCTCCGCAAGAACCTTCGACTTGCCTTTGATCGTTACGTACTGCGGCTCAAAATCATGCTCGATGTCCACGCCCAGTTTGTTGGTCGGCAGATCTTTCACATGGCCGACGGAAGCCATCACCGAATACCCTCGACCCAAATACTTGGTGATCGTTTTGGCTTTCGTTGGAGATTCAACAATGATGAGTGACTTGGCCATGTATGCCCCGATTCAACGCCTTTTCACCACACTCCCCTGACTCACGCTTCACTATAACAAATCCAAGGAGCCTCTTGATGACATGGACCGAACTGGTTGTATCTACAGCCTGAGATAGACATGACCCGGCAGTTGCCGCACACAATTTCTCAGCTCAAGTGTCAACAACACCGTCGCGACTGCCGATGCGGAAAGGCCTGTTTTTTCGATCAGGTCATCCATCTGTTGCGGCTCATGAGACAATGCATCATACACCAGCGTCTCTTCTTTTCCAAAGTGTCGAGGAGAATTCCGCGCGCCGCTGTCACGATTTCGAACTTTCGTCCTGAACGATTCATCCAGTTGTGGGAGCAACTCAGTGATGACATCTTCTGCCGATTCGACGAGTTTTGCACCTTCCTTAATCAAACCGTTCGGCCCGCGACTCGTGTCCGATTTGACGAAGCCGGGCAGCGCAAACACCTCGCGCCCCTGGTCAGCCGCCAAACTTGCCGTAATAAGCGATCCACTGTTCAGGGTAGCCTCCGTCACCACCACACCGAGCGACAATCCACTGATCAATCGATTGCGGCGGGGGAAATGATAACTATGAGGCGGTGAGCCAGGGGGAAGCTCTGAGATAACCGCCCCATGACACTCGATCTCCCGACGGAGGCTCGCATGATCAACTGGATACGTGCGATCGATTCCACAGCCCAGCACGGCAACCGTACGTCCATTCGCGGCTAATGCCCCTCGGTGAGCGGCTGCATCCACACCTCGCGCAAGTCCGCTCACAACAGTGAATCCTGCCAGCGCCAAGTCTCGACTCAGTTCTTCCGTAATGAGTCTCCCTCCGTGAGAAGCCCGTCGCGCTCCGACGATCGCGATCGCATGTTCATCGCGAACATCGAAGCCACCCGACACATACAAGACTGCCGGAGGATCCCCGATCATTCGCAACCGCGCAGGATACCGTTCGTCGAGATATGAAACAACATTCACACCCAATCGCTCGAGCGCTCGCAGCTCCTGGTCAATCCGGTGATTGGCTTCGGACATGAGGCCTCGTCGTATCGCTCGAGCCAACGGCTGGAGACACCCTCCGTGAACGAGGTCGTCCTCCGAGGCGCACAACACCGCGTCGGGACTTCCGAATATCTCCACCAATGTGAGCAGCGTAGCATCACCGACTCCCTCAATCGCGCGCAAGACCAACCAGGAACGGATGGATGGGTCCCTCATGACGGCCTTATCTGTCGGGAGAAAAAAGCGCAGTCACAGCAGGAGCAATCAGTGCAATCGAAAACAGGAACCGCATCCATAGCAGGCGGAATAGAGGGGCAGTAGGTTCGTCAGCCACGCGCGATACCTATCACCGGAAAGGATCATTAGATCACCACCAAATCATATTGTTCCAAGTGTAGCTTCTCGTCAGGGATGACGATGATTTTGAGGCCATACCGTCGCTCCAAGTCTTCCATTCCCTGTTGCTCATCTTCTTGGAGAAGTTTGGCGACTGTCGGATGCGCGCCGGCGACAATCCGCTGCGGCTCCGATGAATTACCCAGACGACGAATCTCACGGAAAATCTCATAGGCGACGGTCATTGGAGACTTCGTATAGCCTCTTCCATCACAATAGTGGCACGGTTCGGACAGAGCCCGAAGCAGGTCCTCGCGAACCCGCTCACGGGAAATTTCAATTAATCCAAGATCCGATACACGCGAGATCCTGGTTCTGGCTTTATCCGTCGCCATGGCCTCGACCAGAGCGTGATAGACCCTATCACGATTTTTCTCTCGCTCCATATCGATAAAATCCACGATGATAATCCCGCCAATGCCGCGCAGTTTGACTTGATAGGCAATTTCGCGCGCAGCCTCCAGGTTATTGCGCAAAATAGTTTCTTCCTGATCCCGCTTTCCAACGAATCGTCCTGTATTGACATCTATGACCGTCATGGCTTCGGTATGGTCGATGACAATGTAGCCCCCGGACTTGAGCCAGACTCTCCGGCTAAGGGCACGCGCCATTTCCTGTTCGACGCCAAGGTAGTCGAAGAGACTCTCCTCCTTGTCGTAAAAGTGAATGCGCGAAGTTTGCTCGGGTGAAAATCGCTGGACGAAATTTCGGATGGCCTCGTACTCATCACGGGAATCGATCAGCAGCCGATCCACTTTTCTTCCAAACAGGTCACGCACCACGCGAAAGCTCAAGCTGAGGTCGCTGTGTAGGAGGGACGGCGCCGGGTGCTGATCACGGCGCGTCAGGACGTCTTGCCATAACACATGCAAGAACTCCACGTCCGCCCGAAGATCCTCCTCCTTGACCCCCTCACTGACGGTTCGGACAATGTACCCATAACCCGGCCTCCGAACCCGTTTCATGATCTCCTTCAACCGACTCCGTTCCTCGTCCCTAGGAATCCGTCTTGAGACGCCGATATGGTCAACGGTGGGCATGAAAACAAGATACCGGCCCGGCAACGATACATAGGTCGTCACGCGCGGGCCTTTTGTGCCGATGGGACCCTTGGAAATCTGCACCATCAACTCCTGCCCTTCGTTCAGGAGTTCCTCAATCGGCTTGGCGGTCTGCCGCTTCGGTCTCGGCATGTCGGAGTCTTTGTCATCCTCCTCAGCTTCAACCAGCGTATCGGCGCCCTCGGTATCCATTGAGAGGTCGGACACATGCATGAACGCGGCTTTATCCAAGCCGATGTCGACAAACGCCGCCTGCATGCCCGGCAACACTTTGGCCACACGTCCTTTGTAGATATTGCCGACGAAGTCTTTGTCTTTCGCGCGATCACCATACAGATCGGTAACGACTCCGTTGTCAAGAACAGCGACACGGGTTTCCTCACGAGACACACTAATTGCTATCTCCACCCCCATAACAACTCCTTCACATCCGGGTGAGCGGATCCACGAGACCGCACGCGGGAATCGTTCCCGGGTGATCGCAAGACACGTCTCATTGGCGCCGCCTACCCTGTTGAAATACCTTTCGAACCGGCCTGATGCCGGTTGTTTAGTTCAATGACATGCCATCAAGATTTCAAGTCAATAGAATAACGAGAGCCGCCGTCGCTTGACATTGAGCAAGAGACCCAGCGCCGCCATGGTCATGATAGTCGCGCTCCCGCCATAGCTCATGAGTGGCAATGGTATTCCCACAATGGGAAACATGCCCGCGGTCATGCCGATATTCACCACGACACAGAAGCATAACATGGCGATAATTCCCGCCGCCAATAAAACCCCCAGCGTATCCTTTGCGCGCGCCGCAATCTCAAGAGAGACCCAGATCAGCATCACGAACAAGAGAAGGAGCGCGAACACCCCCACAAATCCCCATTCCTCAGCAAAGACCGCGAAGACAAAGTCCGTATGGCCTTCAGGCAGGAACTTGAGCTGGCTTTGGGTGCCTCCATAGAGTCCCTTGCCGACCAATTCTCCCGATCCGATCGCGATGCGCGATTGCAGGGCGTGATAGCCTTTTCCAGCCGGGTCATACTCCGGATCGACGAATGCCATGATTCTTTCGCGCTGATAGTCATGGAGCGAGCCCCAGACCATTTCCCACGCAAAGGGAAACAGCATGAGGGAAAAGAGGAGAATGACCCCCAACGCCTTCGAGCGCACCCCTACCATCAACAGCATAGCGGCATAGACCGCCACAAAGCTCAGACCGCTGCCAAGATCGGGCTGCTTCAGGATGAGAAGCAGCCCCGGCAACACCAACAAACCAGGAATGACCACACGTTGC
>JBEVJJ010000177.1:0-5883 GCA_040510255.1 Nitrospiraceae bacterium
TCCACGCAATATCCTCTGACTCGAGGAGACGCTTGAACTCTTCGAGGGTATGACGAGTGCGGTCCCAGATCGACTGGAACCGTAACGTATCCTTCTTGAGGAACTGATCGAGATAGCCTTGAATCATCCGCAAGTAGGCTGAGTTCCATCCCGTAAAGGCTCCTGCCGCCTTTGCTCTCATTGGGGTGGCGTCATAGGCATCCCAAAATCCTTCTTGAGAGAAGCCAAGCCAGTGCGCAACACGACCGCGCCCGACGCGGTAGACATAGGTGAGCGCGTGGCCCAGATTCCAATGGTCGGGAGAAAAATGATCGTGGACCCAGTTTCCATTCACGTGCACTTTCCATCGGAGTCCCGCGAACAGGATATAGTCCCGCGGGCTGGGTTCGAAATCATTTCCGATGTAAAAATTCAGCAATACCAAATCCGGCTTATACCGGACCCCAATAGCTTTGAAAACGGAAAGGTATTCGTCAGGTTGAAAGCCGCCCACACCGAGATTGATGACTTCTGTGCCGGGCACGATCTCTTGAAGCGCCTTCTCAGTTCTCGCGACAAACCCATCATCATAGGAGACCCCGACTCCCACCGTGAAGGAGTCACCTACCGTCACGATGCGAGGTGTTTCCCCTGTGCGTGTGAAAGTCCGCTCGCGGTCACGAAAGCCCTGCGAATTCAACCGCTGAATCGACCCGTCGGTAGGCCGGTGCGGTGCGAGGCCAAACGGAGTGTGGTGAGTGGGATCAAAGATCCCGTGACGGGATAAGATGGGAGCAGCCGCACTGATTGCCAACTCGCTGACCACGACGGCCAATACAATGTTGACGACGAGTATTTGCGTGCCTCGAAATCCACGGGAATCGAGGAATCCAGAAAGTCGGCTCGGCATGACGAGAAATGCTACGAGCCACAGGAAGAGACCGCTGAGCAAGACATAGAGCTTATCGGCATGATGACTGACATAGGGCACGGGATAATAGATGGCCAACAGAAAGGCAACTCCCCCAATCCACCCCAATAGGCTGATGCGAGACCACCCGTCCACCATGCGAGCGTGGGAGGATGTCCCCTTGAACAGGAACGTTGAAGCAACGGCCAATGCCGAAGCCGACGCGAGATAGAGTGCCGCCAGCGCACCGACTCTGACCTGATATTTCCACTCACCGGGGCCTGGCGCTAATGACGTCGCAAAGGAGGACGCAATCAAATGGATTGCCGTGGCCAAGCAGGCGAGCGTACCCGCAACCCCTGTCACCACGAGAATGAGGCGTGAACTCATGCCGTATCGTTGGAGCATCGACGAAAGGATAATAGGTCATGCCCGATGCAGCAATCAAGATTCCCCATAGCAGTACCGTGCATGATCGGGACTGATGCAGCTCAAAGCCTTCACTAGATTCTTCTTCATCGTTCGGGCTTGTGTCATTCCTGTTTAGTTGCGATCTGGTCATGGGTTCTGGGGCGCGGCGAAGCGCATGGGACCACCGCTTGCTTTATTGACGGCGGTTCTCAGGTGAGCCGGACTACGCTAGGCGGCAGGGTCGTTCAGGTGCTGTGCCGCGAACGGGACCGGCAAGAATGCTGACTCAGCATCACATTGTGGACGTCCCGTTCACAATCACTACACATGGGAAGGGAAAACTGACATAGCAGTTTGACTGTAGGTTTGACTCATTTAGAGGGATGGAGTTACTACTGGTCCTGGGCCAAAGAGCGATAGCCAGGATGATCAGGATACTTCAGAGCCGATCTAAACGAGGTTCATTCCCTGACAAGGCGAATGGATTGAGTCTCCCGTTTGTATTTCCTGCTTTCCCCCTGAGTAGCACTGTCGCTGAGGGCCGGAATGTGTAGTTGAGCAGCAAGTGTCTGCTCGCATCAATGCAGTGATACAGACGGCGCCCGCTTTGTTGACTGACGTCCTGAACCCCTCGATGGCCAGTCTCAATTCTTCTTCCAGTTAAGGATCTCGCCAACCCAAAGGTGAGGCCAGGCAACTGCTGAAATCTGCCGGCAGAGGACTAAGACCATTAAATGCCAGCAAGCCGCTGACTATTTAACAGAGATCGTTTGAGCCAGAAGGCGGAGGACGAGATAAACGCCGCGTGGAGTCATTAGGCAAAGCAACGACTGAGGTACTGGAGCTCACGCGGGACGTTCACCCGTCGAGATCACACATGAAGGGAGGTGAGCGACACGATCAATTTTGAAGGGAGCAGGAAGGTATGAGCAGGGTGGGCGCTCATGTCTCCCTGCGACATGCCAGGCATCATGCGCTGTGGTCATTGTGGTTGGATGATCATCAGCAACCGTCTAGAGATATGGCCAAGGAAAACTGTCACTTATTTCTTAAAGGAGGGAATGCGATGACAAGTATCCATGGACGAGTACAGAAGGCCTGTTTGACCGTTCTGGTTGGGGCTGCGTTGACATTAGTCCTGCCGCTCTTCTCGATGCCCGCTCTTGCGGGTTTTGAACTGCCTCCAGGCGAGCGAATCACAAACCTACCTGCTATCCCTCGCAACATGCCTCAAAAGGAGGCATACGAGTTGTACGATCCGGTCATCGGTCGAAACTTCGACATCAAAAACCTGTGGTTGCGGGCGGATCTCCGCGTCCGTCCGGAAATGCGAACCAACACCTGCTTCGGCCAGGCGATCAATGCCAACGGGTCCTGTAACACTTTCGGCACCCGGGGAGTCCCGGGAGGGGTTGGCTCCAACGGTGGCAATAAAGGTAACGATTTCTTTGTCCAACAGTGGGTGCGGTTGGGTATTGGGTACGATCTCTCGCCGGATGTCAACTTCTACATGGAAATCATTGACTCGGCAACATGGGGGGGTAATGGCATTGCAGTGAATGCGGGAAACGGAGGGGATCCGCTGAACCACAATTGCGGCAGTTCACCGGTTGGCCCACAAGGTTCCGCAATAAGCTCAAATTGCCGATTGGGGGTCCGGGCCGCCTATGTCTTGATCCGGAACCTGGCTGGGATCGAAGGGTTCAGCATGAAGGCCGGCCGTCAATATGTAGTCTTCGGCAACCACTCCCTGTTCGGCCACTTCGACTGGGCGAATACGGTCTATTCACACGACGGTGTGATGTTCGCGTATCAAACGAAGAATTTTGACAGCTACCTCGGGTGGTTCAGAAACTCTGAATCAGACCTTGCCCAGGCAGCGCCGGTCGGCAGCGGAGGCCCCAACATCGCCGGTGGTACTGCGACTCCAGGTGGTGCGATCAACGCAGTGGGTAATGATGCAAACCGCGATGCCGATATGATTATTTTCTATAACCAGATCAAGTCCGTTCCCGGCATGGTGATCGAGCCCTATTATGTGTACTACAAAAACAATTTTAGTTCGGCAGACAACGCAGCGTTTCTGGGGGCGGCGAAGCATTCCAACCAGACCAGACATATGATCGGCAATCGGATCGAAATGAGAATGGGCGGGTTCGACTTCTCGAATGAAATAGCCTGGCAGTTCGGTCAGATGGGCCAAGCCGGGGCCTGTACAGGTGAGCAAAAGTGTTTGCACATCAATGCCTGGGCGACCAGAAACTGGATCGGGTATACAGCGTATGAATGGAAGTGGAAACCACGGGTGGCCTTCAATTTCGATTATGCTTCAGGGGATGGCCGGAACAACACCTGTGGTCCGACTCCCGGTTCGTGCAGCACCGCCAACACCTTTGAGAATTTCTTCCCGACCAACCACATTCACATGGGGTATATGGATGTGCAAGCGTGGAAAAACATGCTCTCTCCGTCAATCAATTTCCAGGCGCGTCCTTCGGTGCGGGACCATATCGAGCTCTGGTATAGCAATCTCAACCTCGCCAGCTCCAAGGACTGTTGGTATCGAGCATCCCAGGGGTGCTATGTGTTTTCGAATGCCAACAACACCAATAGGCACGTCGGCGACGAAATCGATCTCAGCTGGACCAGGATGTTTGCGGACGGCAAGGTGGCCGTCCAGGCAACGTATGGGACCTTGTTCACCGGCGGATACCTCACCAGCACTCTGAATCAGCAAGTCAACCAGCACTGGGCCTATATCTCTCTGTGGATGAACTTCTAGTTGATGGCTGGAGCGATTCGCCGGGAGCAGATTGCAGCTCGATCATCTAACGCGACACAAAGGAGAAACACGATGAAAGGTTCATGGTTGTCATCGTAGGTGGCACTGTTTGCGCCTGTCAGTGTGTCAGGTGTGTCCTGGGTTCAATTGGCCGATGCTATTCACTTGACCAACGAGGCCATCGTCGAACTGACGGATGCGCCGGGTCTGGGGAAACGCATGACTGTCGATTTCGTGAAACGCTCGGGAGCGGATCTGGGGGTGATAGATAGTGCCGCGGCCAAACTCCAGGATGCCTTGAGCAAGGCGCAGTCAGGCAGGCGAGCGAAGATACGCTGCATCGGTGACGGTCCAGCCTCATGCGAGCGATCTCTCCGAGCGTCGGCCTATAGAAATCTCCGACGGGGTGCTCCCTCGCCGGAGATTTTTATAGTTTCGCCGATAAAGGATGCCGATTTTTCTTGATGGACGTGCAATTCAGCACAGGTGTGGGCAATAGTCTATTGGTGGAATTGTTACGCTGAAGATAGCCGCGGACTAGGCGCTGGTAAGCTTAGAAAGACGAGAGCCGAAACGAGCGATATATCTGCCTTATCCGCCGAAGTGGAAGGCAATCCCGAACATGAAGAGGTTGGCGCGATAGTCGGCGGTGATATCACTACGACTAAAGTTAAACTGCGCAAAGTTATATTTGTACTCGATGAACGGGGCTATGTTCGGCGTGACATAATAACGTGTTCCGGCCAGAATGTTGAAACTCGGCGCGAAGGAGGCTTCCGGCGGGAAGTTCCCGCCGGAGATGTTGCCGATATTGAGACCGATTCCTATGCCGACATATGGTTCGATTTTGGACTGATAACCGGTCAGACGGACCAGAGCGTTGAAGGCAGCGGAGTAGACGGCAAAAACCGATCCGGGAATATCCCCTGATATAGTCGGATTAGTGGACCCGCTGATCGTCTGCTGTTTGACGTTGGGCTGGGCACGGTACAAGTCGACCTCCCAACCCAACCAGTTGAACTGCCTGCTATTCACATAATGGCCGAACTTCGCGCCGAAGAACACGTTGTTCTGTAGATCGATGTTGCCTGCATTCGTCGTCTCCAGATCAGCCAGAGCCATACCTCCGCCCACCGCCACATAGTTTTCGGCATGTCCATACGAATGAAGGCCTACGATCAGCACCACCACGAGAATTCCGGACTGCGGTCGAAACATACCAATCCTCCTGCGGTTCACGAACCCGTTGCCGACACGGGTGCTACTGTAACGGGCCGGGTCACACCTGGCAAGGGAGAAGTGAAACGCATACGCGCTACTGCGCGATGCATTGTGTGTCCTGGCGATGCAAGAGTGTCGGACGGAGACAGAAGCCGCGCCATGGCGATGCATCCCATGACCAGTTGAGCAGCGCGTATTCCGTATGCGTCAGGCGGTCCGAGAGAATGCGTCCGAGTCCGCCGATCCGCAAACTGAAACCGTGAGACAGCAGGAAATCCTTGAGTATGCCGAATTCGGTGAAGTGGCCTGCGAAATAGGCCGGATCTCCACGTTCGGTCACAAAGTTCTCTCCACGCCACAGGTTGATATACGGTCGCCAGCCGGCCAGATCCATTCCGGCAGAGAGAAAATATCCCCTGCCTCGCACGATCGGTTGGGCGCTTTGCGTCGGTTGATTCTCACTGGTGAGGTAGAGGGCGATCACATCGATCTCACGAAACCATGAAAGGGCGGACGAGTAGCGTGCCGGCTCGAACGTGAATTCCGGTCCCACTGCGGCAATCAGATTGTTGGAGGTGGT
>JBEVJJ010000178.1:0-20876 GCA_040510255.1 Nitrospiraceae bacterium
TTCGCCAAAGGCGGAGGATTGAAGTCGGCTCATTCAGCCCGACGGATCGAGGGGGATCCCCAGAAGGTGTTTGCCGGCATTCCTCTGGTCATCACCTATACGGTTCTGCGAAACGGCGTGGTCAGCGTAAAGGCAAAAGGAGCGGCTGAGGTGATGGAAACATGGCGATGCGTCGCCATCACTCAGGATCTGAATGCCGAGGATCGACGGGGTGCGATGAAGCGCGGCGACATCGTTATGACACTGGTCGACAAATATGGTCAAACCATTTTCATGCGCCAGCTTCGCAAGGATGCTGTCTGAACGGGATTGCATCCACAATACATGCGTGATACCAACAACGGGCGCGTGGAACCGCTGGTCCACGCGCCTAGCGCATTTTTAGGGAGACCCGCTTGGATCCGAACGCGCCATGGAGCCGGCCGGCGGTCGTGGAATGGTGCCAGCTGCTGCTCAATAGTCATCGACATTGGATCGGCCGCGAGTTGATCGGCCGGACTGCGAACCCTGTCGATCAAGCAGAGGCTCTATTTACCGCGCCTTTCGTCGTGGTCTCTCATGGTGTGGAGGCTGATCCGGTCTTGAATTATGGGAATCTCATTGCCCTGGGGCTCTGGCAAATGACCTGGGACGAATTGATCGCGACGCCGTCCCGTCACACCGCCGAGGCGGTGAACAGGGCAGAGCGTGAGTGGATGCTGGAGCAAGCGAGGTCGCGGGGACACATCATGAATTATCGCGGGGTGAGGATCTCAAAAGGGGGCCGGCGTTTTCTAGTGGAGAATGCGGTGGTGTGGAATGTGATCGACACCACCGGGCGACGGCTGGGACAGGCTGCCACTTTCTTACACTGGCGGTTCCTGTAGGAATTGAAAGCGCGGCAAGGCTTGACCGTTGATAAGGACCTGTTCCGCAAACATTTCCTTCGGACGAATCCACAAATCCCCCGTCCCATACAGCTGGCGATAGACGACAAATTCTTCCTCGGTCTCCGAATGTTTGGCTGTGCCGACGACCTCATACTCCTGACCCTTGTAGTGCCGATAGCGGCCTGGCTTGATCATCGTGTATCCTCCAATCGACTTCCTTCGTAACGGCTTGCGAGTTCCGCGTCTCCACAGGCGACGAAACACCATGATACTGCGAGTACTGCTGGTCTGTGTAGCATGGCTACCGATGGTCATGACGGGTTGTCCCCAACCGAGCTGGGAGGCAGCCATGGAGGCGGGTGAGGCGGCCATGCGCAGCGGCCATTATGCCGATGCCGAACGAATTTTCAGCATGGCGGTCAGGAAGGCCGAACAGTTCAGTCTTCACGACCGTCGTGTTGCGGTGACGCTATCCCGCCTGGCGCAGGCGTATACCGCCCAAGAGAAGTATGTCGAGGCAGAACCGGTCTATCTACAAGCCCTTCAAATTTATCAAGACGTCCATGGCGAAGACCACGGCGATGTCGCAGCGACTTTAAACAACCTCGGAGTCCTGCATCGAAAGCATGGCCAGTTTGTCGATGCTCAAGCGCTTCTAGCGCGCGCGCTGAAGATCAAAGAGAAGATCTTCGGGCCGGATGACCTCGAGGTGGCGTTAGGATTGAGCAACCTTGCTGCGGTGTATAGTGCGCAGCAGCAGTTTGATTCAGCTGCCCAACTCCTTCAACGTGTCGTGGCAATTCGGGAAAAACAACTTGGCCCCGAGCATCCTGATGTCGCAAAAGCACTCGAAGAGTATGCAGCGCTCCTTCGCAAGTCTCATCGTGACACGGATGCGATGAATATTGAAGCGCGGGCGCAGGCCATTCGAACGAAACCGCATCCATGATGACTCCTATGAGTGAACCTTTCTCAGTTGAACCTTCCTGGAAGTCCGGTGTAGCGTAGATTGGGCTGGTATGGAAAAATCAGCGCTGATATCCCATCTGCAGATGCGAGCGGTGATCGCCCGATCGGTGGGGATTGTAGCCATTGCGCTCGGGTTTGTGAGCGGGATGTATGGATTGGAACACACCGAAACGACATGGCTGCGTACAGCCCTGGGATTGCTGATTACGGGCATGATAGCCCAAGGGTATGCCATGTATTGCTCGATCAAGCTGGTTCGTGAAAAGTCTGATGCCGAGTCCCGATAGCGTCCGATTCAGGATACGGCAATGAACAAACAGCGGCTGCCTGAACGGATGCTATGGCTCGCGCTCCTGGTTTCCTTGGTCGTGTTGAGTGCTTGTGTTGGGCCGTGGCGTGACCGGTACCTGGACGGGGGGGTCAAAAAACTTTCTCAGGAACAGATTGTCGATCGATTTGGCCCGCCACATACGACGAAGAAGCCGGCGCTCGGCGGGGATACGGTATGGACGTATCGTTTCCCCATGAGCGACAAGGAACTCCGCCCCTGGGATCCGACTAATCTGACGGGCGGGCCAAAAACCAAAGCTCCCTCCCCATCACCATTCGGCAAAAGCGTACAGGGGGCCGAAGACACCTACCGCGATCCGTTGTATTGTTATCGGTACACTCTGTCGTTTGATGACTCGAAGATCCTGAAAACCTGGAAACGTGAGGATTGCGTGCCGCGGACGGACGACAACGGGTCCTCGCCCTAACCAGAGCGCCATTCATGACCACTCTGTTTCCCACGATCGACCCAGGCTTTGTATCGGACGTTCTGACATCGTTTCTGCTCCTGGCGATGTTCCTGACTTTGCGAACCCTGCTCGTGCGCTCCGTTTCCAAGAATCCGACATTGACCATCGAGGCAAAACGCCGATGGGTGGTCACGATCCGCAACTCCGTGGCTCTTGGATTTCTCCTGGGGCTGGTCTTCATTTGGCTTCATGAACTGCAAACCTTTGCGGTGTCTCTCGTGGCCATTGCGGCCGCGTTGGTGCTGGCCACCAAGGAACTCCTTCTGTGTTGGAGTGGAGCGGCGCTGCGGGTCGGAGGAAAGGTGTATGCCGTCGGCGATCGAATTCAGATCGGCGGCTACCGCGGTGTGGTACTGGATCATGATGCCTTTGCCACAAAACTTCTCGAAATAGGTCCGGGTCTGACCGCTCATTTGTATACAGGTCGTATCGTCGTCTTCCCGAACAGCATGCTGTTTACCAACGGTCTCGTGAAAGAGAATCCGGCTCAAGACTACGGTCTCTATATTCTCGGCATTCCACTCAGAACCGAGGATGACTGGGAGACTGCGGAACGCGTGCTGCTTGAGGTTGCCCGGGCGGAATGCGCGGCCCATTTAGAAGAAGCGAGTCGCCAGATGAAGTTGCTGGAACAGCGCAATCTCTTGGAGGCGCCTTCGCCTGAACCACGGGTTACCATTCAACTCCCCGAGGCCGGACGAGTGCTCCTGGTCCTGCGGTTTCCTGCTCCGGATCGGGGCCGGTCGCGCGTGGAACAGGCCATCATCCGCCGCTTTCTCCTTGCGTTCAGCCGAGCGAACCCAACACAATCTGTTTTCGGATCAAAGCCCGAATAGGCTTCGCCGTTGGTCTTGAAGAAGGGGACACGTGCGAGGGTGTGCCTTGTTGCTGACGTGAGGGGTCTGCTAAAATCCTCCACCCATTTCATGAAAATCGCCACATTCAACGTGAACTCGCTTCGCAAACGATATCCGATCGTGCTGGAGTGGCTCGAGCGTCACAAACCGGACGTGGTGTGCCTTCAAGAAACCAAAGTGCAGGATAGTGAGTTTCCTCTGTTGGCGCTGGCCCCCTGCGGCTACGATATCACGTACCGGGGAATGAAATCGTATAACGGAGTCGCGGTACTGAGTCGAACGAAACCGGATGCAGTATTCTACGGTTTCGACGACGGCGGGGAACCGGATGATGTCCGGCTCATGCGGGTCGTCATCCAGGGCATTCCTATTGTGAACACCTATGTTCCCCAAGGATTCGAAATTGTCTCGCCGAAGTATCAGTATAAATTATCCTGGTACGAACGCCTTCGACAATATTTCGCTAAACACCTTTCTCCTAATGAGCCGGCGATCTGGTGTGGGGACATGAATGTGGCGCCAAGCCCCATGGATGTCCATAGTCCGGAGAAACATCTCAACCATGTCTGTTACCACGAAGCCGCGCGCAATGCCTATGAAAAGACTGTGGCGTGGGGGTTCGTTGATGTATTCCGCAAACTATACCCAGATCGCCAGCAATATACGTTTTGGGACTATCGTGCACCGGGTTCTTTGGAAGCAAACAAAGGTTGGCGCATTGATCATATTCTTGCGACGCCTCCGCTCGCTGACACATGCACCGCCGTCGAAGTCGACATCGAGCCGCGCCGCGCTAGGGAACCGTCCGATCATACGTTTGTGTGGGCGGAATTTCAGTTGTGAGGAGGATCTAGGCCGTGCGGAACGAACCCGAAGATCCGTTCCGCAGGATGACACCGTCTGGTTACTGAAGCGCCTCAACCGGCTCCAGCAACAAGTGTTCGCTCATGTGGCCGCCTCGCCGGTTTTGCTCGATTAACGGATCCACAATCGATCCGCAGTTGATGCAACGCCACACGAACGTCTCCGGGGTAAAATCCGGTCTCCATTCATCTACCATCAGACCCTTGCATCGTCCGCATGTCATGGCTTCACCTCCTTTTTCGGGTTGTGCCCATGTTCTTATTTGCATTGTCCATGCGAGAGCAGAATAGCAACGTCACATTAGAGGGTTGTTAATATGAAGTTAGATCTTTCTAATCTCTATGTAGCAGGTACAGACAGGAATGTGCGTGGGCCGCGAAGCACCTAGCGAGGCAGTACGATAGGCCGTGCAAGACTGTGCTGGAAGAGAAGAGAGGGGAGAGGATGGATGCGAGGGGATCGCGCATTCAAATTGTGACCTGTGCATCATCGGCGCCGGCGCGGCCGGGCTGGCTTCTGGGATCTTTGCGGCCCAATGTGCGGCAAGGTCCGGCCGATTGGACATTCAGATCCTTGAGGGGGCACACACGATCGGAGCAAAAATCCTCGTATCCGGCGGAGGTCGCTGTAATGTCACGCATGGCGTGATCACGCCCGATGACTTTCACGGGACGCGCCATCTCATCAGAAACATCCTGGCCGCATTCCCGGTGAAATCGACGATCGAGTGGTTTGCCTCCATGGGCGTGGAGCTCAAGCGCGAGGCCACCGGTAAACTCTTCCCGACCACCGACAAGGCCCGGACGGTCTTGAACGCATTGCTCCGTCGATGCCAGGATCTTGGCGTGTTCATCCGTACGAGCCATCGCGTGACTGACATTGTCAGAATCGGAGGTCCGGAAAAAGGAACCGGGGAGGAGTGGAGGTTTTGTATCCATCACACGCAAGGAGAAGTGCGCGCAAAACGCGTCATTCTGGCAACCGGAGGCCGCTCTCTGGCACGTACAGGGAGCGATGGGTACGGATATGAATTGGCCGTCCGGCTTGGGCATCATGTTGGGGTGACCGCTCCTGCATTGGTGCCGCTGATACTTGAAGCGCCGCTATTCTGTAGAGACCTCACGGGTGTCTCTCAGGAGGTCGCACTGACCTCGACGGTGAACGGTCGTGTGGTCGATCGCCGGCAGGGAGATTTGTTATGGACCCACTTTGGGGTGAGCGGGCCAGTCGTCATGGATGCGAGCCGTTTTTGGACGATCGCACGGGCCAAGGGAGAGGTTGTGGAGCTGCATGTCAATTTTCTGCCCGGGAATACGCAGGAACAGACACGTGAGTGGTTCATAGAGCAGGCGCGAGCGTATCCTCGCCGGTCCCTGTCCGGGACGCTCATCCAGCGGGTGCCGGAGCGATTTGCGATGTTGCTCTGTCGCGAGACAGGCGTCGATCCGCATCGAGCGATCGCACAGCTCGCACGGGAAAATCGGGACCGCCTGATCGGCTCGCTCTCGAAGTTCCGATTTTCTGTGGAACGTGATCGAGGATGGAATCATGCGGAAGTGACGGCGGGAGGCGTGCCATTGGAGGAGGTAGATTTTCGAACGATGGAATCGAAGAAGGTGCCGGGCCTCTACCTAGTGGGCGAGATCCTCGATTGCGACGGTCGGATCGGCGGGTTCAATTTCCAGTGGGCCTGGGCGACTGGATATGTGGCCGGCCGGCGTGCCGCTGCGAGTCGGTGAATCAAACGCCATGCCTACCTGGCTGGGTGATAAGGGACGATGGCAAAGTGGGATGACGAGCGTGGCCAGCGTGATGATGACCGATGGTGAAAGAAATTTCTTCCACAGGAATCCTTTCCCGCGCAATCCGTTATCTTGTATTGAGCCCGCCAGGCGATAGAATCTTCCCGAACGGCGCTGACCGCACTTGGAGCTGCGTCTCCTTTTTCCTCTCCGAAATAGATTCCGTCCTGCTTGTCTGTGAATCGAGTCCTCTTTCATTCCCAATATCCAGCGTGATATCTCATCGCTGTTCGCGAAGTTTTAGTGGTATGTCGCCATCTATCTAAAACGTGTCTTTCCATTCACGCGCGCATGTGCATGTGGAGATTGTCGATGACTGCTGTTTCGTGCGACAGGCGGACATCGGATCGTGCCGACACCAAACAAACATTGGTGAGATGAACTGGATCCGGTCCCAGAAATGTTTTCTGGGTCAGCCTTGCCAGGAATTGAAACTGAACCACATACAGTCAACCTAAGGGCCCCCTGAAGACATACGGCTTGTTCAAGGGAAAACAAGACAGCATCGATCAGATTGTCCCTTACCTGCGCCGAACCGAACCACCGTGACTCTCGAGCGGGCGCCTACCTCGCATTGCTGGACGCGGTCTTCCTTCAGATTAAGGACCTCAATTCGTCAGGACATGGATCTGAATATGAAAGCAGTGAAGGCATGTGACGGACGGAGCCAGGCTTGTCTGGCCTGAGATCCCTTACTGGTCAGGGCTTGCCGGGGCGGCAAGTCTTGAGCAAGCCTGATGAAATTCCATCCCGCCCGTGGCGCCCGTCAGTGTATGAAACCAGGTCAAGTTTGATTGCCTGATATGTGTCGGAGATATGTGCCGGAAGTGTTCTTTAGCATTGCGTTTGTGGCAATACCCTAACGGGTGGGAAAAGACCTACGAGCGGCGAATGTTCCCAGCAGTGAAGGTCCCCTATCCTGAGGCCCAATGGCCGCGTGAGGCAGAGGTTCTGCAAATATCAGAGCAGGAGCCGCCAGCCATGTGTGTCACAGAAATCTCAGGAGGGCTTTGATGCACAATGTGGATAGAACGTTGATCGGAACTAGCAGGTGCTTTCTTCAGACGACTGGGATGATCCCGTTATTGAGTGCTGCCAAATCAACGGTGTTGATATCCGGAGAGACGGGAACAGGCAAAGAGCTGTTCGCAAGAGCGATCCACTATACTGGTGCGCGGAGGGGGAAACCGTTTGTTCCCGTGAACTGTGCCGCACTCCCAGACCACTTAATCGAAAACGAGCTCTTTGGCCATAGCAAGGGAGCCTTCACTGGAGCCTTTGCCGAGAAACATGGCCTATTTCATGAAGCAGACGGCGGCACCTTGTTTCTCGATGAGGTCAATTCGATTAGCCTGTCGGTTCAGAGCAAGCTGTTACGAGTTTTGCAAGATCAAGAGTTCAGGCCTTTAGGTTCGACCAAAAGCAGGCAAGTCGATGTGAAGGTTGTCGTAGCGAGCAACATGGATTTGCGCCACTTGGTGGAAATGCGCCAGTTCCGTGAAGATCTCTTTCACCGTCTAAACGTGCTTTCTGTAGTGCTCCCGCCCTTGCGTGATCGGAGAGAAGATATTCTTCTCTTGGCGACTCATTTTTTAAAGGTGTATGCGAAGGAATTTGGTAGGGAGGCGATTACACTCGGGCACTCCTGCAAGGCGAAACTCTTAGGATACCACTGGCCGGGCAATGTGCGGGAACTGGAAGGTGTAATGCAACGTGCCGTGGCCATGACTTCAGTGGAAGTACTCGAGCCTCACGATCTCGATCTGCCCGCCTGCGAAGGGGCTGAGTTTTTGGCGCCGACCACGGAGATGGCATCCAGGATGGACACCTTTGACGAAAGCAGTTTTCAAGAGATGAAAACGAAGGTCATTGAGGAGTTCGAGCGGACATACCTATGTAACCTGCTCTCTGCCCATCAGGGGAACATTTCCAAAGCTGCTCGTGCTGCGAAGAAGGAGCGCCGGGCATTCCAGCGCCTCTTGCATAAGCATGGGTTGGATCGCCGGGTGTTTTCCGCAGCATAGGGTCGATATTCCAGAGGAAAGCTAGCCGCAGCATTTGCCACCAGGCAATACTTATCAGAACCTTTACATTGGTTTGTGTGCGAAGAGGATCGGGTATCAGAGTTGCTCTCGTCTGCCAGCCATGGACAGGACAAGCCTTTTAGAGCGCAATAACGTGGTGGCGTGGGGCATTCTGGGGTATCTCTGTTCGCATCCGGATGCGAAGGATACGGCGGCGGGGATAGGAAAATGGTGGCTCAAGAGCGAAGGACTTGATGCGGATATGGATCGGGTCCGAGGCGCGCTTGACCACTTAGTTGAGTGGGGATGGTTGACGGCGACTCTAGCCCATTCGGGCCTCTCAGTGTATGGATTGAACAAACAACGTCAGCCTGCCCTTCAGCGGTTTCTGCAAGGCCATCCAATCTCTTGAAGGATCATGGGCACGCAACGAGGGCTATTGCGTCTTTCGCTGGAGTCTGTGCGCTTGCGTTCCCAAGGGCTTGGCGCGCCTGGCGGAGATTATCCGTGGCTTTTTCGTAGAACTGAGGATTCAACTCGATCGCCTTCTCGAAGCAGGCAAGAGCTTGTTTCGCATCCCCCATGGTCAACAAAGCTACGCCAAGATTGTTGTAGGCCCGAGGTTCATCCGTTGCTTTTTTGAAGGCATCGAGCGCATCGGGATAACGCTGCCGACGCGCATAGGCGATTCCCAAGTTGTTATACAACTTGGGCGGGGCGGAACCAACGGCAACAGCTTGTTCATAGGCGCTGATGGCCAGATCAATTTTTCCCTCTAGAATATAGGCAAGCCCAAGATTGTTGAGCACCGCCGGTTCGCGTGGACGCTGCGCCAGAGCCGCCTGATATGCGGTGATCGCATCGCCGTGCCGTTGTGCCTGATCATACGTGAGACCAAGCAAGTTGTGCGAGAGCCAGCTTGAGGGGTCGAGAACGATTGCGTGCGTGAGTGCCTCCTCGGCGTCGCCTAATTTCCCCTGCAACAGGTATACATGACCAATGCCTTGATAGGCCACGGCCGAGTTAGCTTCACGTGTAAGGAGCTCCTGGAACTGGTTGAGTGCGGCTTCGAACATCCCCTGCTGAATGAAAATCTGACCCGCTTTGACGCGCACGGCATTCCGTCCCGGATCCGTTTTCAGTGCCTTTCCGTAATGGACGACGGCCATGGGATAGTTGTGCCGTTGCACGTCAGTATCCCCCGCCCGCTCGTGTTCCTCGGCGGACATTTCGGGTGGAGATGGAGTGGGGTCCTCAAAACTTCTCTGTTCCGCTTTTTGACGTTCAAGGACTTGCCGATACTCTTCCATATTGAACGACGAGGGAGTCGATTCTTTTGAGCCGGCACACCCGGCAATCAGACACCCGCCCATGAGTACACCGACAATGATCTGTTCCCGGAAAAACTGCTGAGGTTGCACAAGGGACCTCACGTATCGCATTCGAGCGCCGCTTTATTTATATGGTTCATGAATACGTGAAGGTTACGAGATGGTCAACAAAATCGACTTTCTCCTTCACTGCTGAGTTTCCGGAGCCTTCCTCATTGTCAGGTCGACAGAGAAGGCTGCGGCGAACTAACCGCAGCCCCACCGTAACGCGCGGCGCCTGAGCCGCACCATGGGGTGGTGACTCACCTAACATACGAAAATTGTTGGGTTGGTCCACCAGCATCGTACGGCCTGTCGTTTGCGATAGAACGGTGACGGGTGGTCGCGCCGGCTCAGGCAAGTGCAGGGTAGGGCCAGAAGATGCCTGACTATAAGAACCGACAACTGAAAAAAGCCGTTACAGCTCCGACGGAGGTCATCGAGGCTGCGCCGGAACTCTCGATCGTCATGCCGTGTCTCAACGAGGCCGAGACGATCGGCACCTGTATCCAAAAGGCTCAAGAATTTCTGCACGAATACAAGGTCGCGGGCGAGATCGTCGTCGCCGATAACGGAAGCACCGATGGATCGCAAGAGATTGCCACATTGATGGGTGCGAGAGTCGTCCACGTTGAAGCAAAGGGGTACGGGAGTGCGCTTATGGGAGGCATCACGTCGGCGCGTGGCCGTTTCATCATCATGGGTGACGCGGACGACAGTTATGACTTTCTCGACCTGGGCCATTTCGTCGAGAAACTGCGCGAAGGGCACGATCTTGTGATGGGCTGTAGGTTACCGTGGGGAGGCGGCACCATCAAGCCTGGTGCCATGCCTTTTCTACACCGGTGGTGGGGCAATCCTATGTTCACGGTTCTGGCTCGTCAGTGGTTCGGAGCACCCATCAATGATGTGTATTGTGGTTTGCGCGGATTCTCAAAGGCATTGTTCCATCGCCTCAATCTGCGCTGTACCGGCATGGAGTTCGCTACCGAAATGATCGTCAAGTCGAGTTTGTATCGTGAGAAAATCGCCGAGGTGCCGATTACGCTGCATCCTGATGGACGCACCGCACATCCTCCTCACCTCAAGACCTATCGCGACGGCTGGCGCACGCTTCGTTTCTTTTTGATGTACAGTCCCCGGTGGCTCTTTTTTCTCCCAGGTGTGTTCCTGATATTACTGGGCCTCATCGGATATGCGGTGGCGATGCCTGGGTTGACCGTTCGGGGCATCACCTTTGATGCCCATACCCTCCTCTTCGGCAGTCTGGCCATCCTCTGCGGATACCAAGCCGTGCTTTTCGCCATCTTCTCGAAAACATTTGCGGTGAGCGAAGGACTCATGCCACAGGATTCCAGGATGACGCGATTCTTCAAGGTCATGTATCTCGAGCGCGGCCTGATGCTGTCGGGAGCGGGATTACTTGTCGGACTGGGCTTACTCCTGGCAGCGGTGCAAGAGTGGCGCCTCGTGAGTTTTGGACAGCTCGATTATGCCAAGACTATGCGATTAGTTGTACCGGGAGCGACACTGACGGCACTCAGCTTTCAGACGATGCTCTCCAGCTTTTTCGTCAGTATACTGGGGATGCGTCGGCAATGAATCTGTTGGAATCCGTGCATGCGCACTATATCCAGCAGAGACGAATTGACGTCCTCGTCCGTCGTCTCAAGTCACTAATCCCACCCAAGGCATCCGTATTGGATGTCGGTTGCGGAGACGGCCACCTAGCCTATCGTATCAAGCAGGAACGCGCTGATCTCTCGTTCCGCGGCCTTGATGTGCTCTTTCGGAAGGAGAACGTGATTCCGGTGCAGCACTTCGACGGACAGACTATTCCAGCCGATGCGGCAAGTGTTGACGTCGTAATGTTTATCGACGTGTTACACCACACCGAGAACCCCTATGCGCTCTTACGGGAGGCAGCCCGAGTGGCCAGAAAAAGCATCATTATCAAGGACCATTTGATCGATGGGATCCTGGCTGAACCGACGCTGCGCTTCATGGATCGGATCGGCAATGCGAGATACGGTGTCGCTCTTCCTGGGAACTACTGGCATCAGTCCCAATGGGACGAGGCGTTCGAAACCTTGGCACTGACTCCGGTGGATTGGCTGGAGAAGTTGGCGTTGTATCCCAAGGCATTGGATCTGTTCTTTGGGCGGTCACTGCATTTTCTGGCTCAGCTTGATGTCGGAAATCAGTCGATGAGAGCGTGCTGATCATGGTGGATACTTCTGAAACAGCCTCCCTCTGTGTGCCGGACGTGAGGGTCTGGGAGGAGGCATACAAACGATTTGAAACGCCTCAAGAAGAAATTCGGAAATTCATCAGGCGATTGCGCGCGATAGGGGTATCGAACTGGGCAAAAGATGCACGGATTGTCGAGCTGTTTTGCGGACGAGGCAATGGTCTCATCGCACTAGCCCAACTTGGTTTTACCAGAATTGAAGGGATCGATCTTTCATGTTCGTTGTTGTCTCAATATACGGGGATGGCCCGATGTTATGTCGGTGACTGCAGGCATTTGCCGTTTGACAGTCGCTCAAAAGACATCATCGTGATCCAGGGAGGATTGCATCACCTTCAGATTCTTCCCGAAGACCTTGAACAGTGCTTCCGGGAGATGCATCGCATACTCACGGATCAGGGGCGTGTGGTCATCATTGAGCCTTGGTTGACACCATTCCTGTCATGTGTCCATTGGCTTTGCAGACAGAAGGTTGCCAGGCTCTTATCAACAAAACTCGATTCTCTTGCGACAATGATCGAATATGAACGTGACACATACAGTCAGTGGCTCAGCCAACCGGATGTCATTCGAAACGAAATCGAACGCTATTTCATTCCGGTGCGGGATGAATTTCTGTGGGGAAAGTTGATCTTTGTCGGTGGGAAACGTATCGCAGGGTACTCAGCGAAAGCTCAATAGGCATATAGAGCAGACAATGTTGTCTAGGGCCTTCCATACACTGTTCGAGTTCCATTCTCTGGGAAAGGCGTACTCTAAACCCATCGCTCTTCACAATGATGAGACGATCCGGAGAGTGGTGATTCTTGCCATGCTGTACCTGCTCCCCGCTTTTTGGATCCTTCATCCGGTCATCATCGATCCCGATGTTTGGTGGCATCTGCAGACAGGTAAGTGGATAGTCGAACACGGCGCACTCCCGGCCACAGACCCTTTTTCAGCTTACGGAGAAGGCAAGCCTTGGGTGGCTTACAGTTGGCTGTTCGAGATAGGCATGTATGGTCTCGTACAACTCTGTGGAGAGCGAGGGATTCTTCTTTATACCACAGTCGGGATTTGGCTGATCATGTTGGCCTTACACCGGATCATCGGAACTCGAAGCTCCGATTTCGTGGTTGTCTGTGGTTTGCTGACCGTAAGCGTCGTAGCCTTGTCAAAAATGTTCACGCCACGGCCGTGGTTGCTGACGATTCTATTCTTCGCCATCACGTTAGAGGTTGTGCTGTCACTGCGCGAAGGCAAACGATCCGGATGGTTCTGGTTCCTTCCCGCGGTCTATGTCGTGTGGGCGAATATGCATATCCAATTCATCTATGGGTTGGGTCTGCTGGGTCTCGCTTGTATTGCGCCTTTCATCGATCGGTGGGTCTATCGAGATCGACAGGATCAGCCAGCCATGCTCTGGGGGTCCAAGTTTTGGAAGAACCTCGTAGGCATGACAGTACTGTGTATTTTGGGCACGCTGGTGACGCCGCACCACGTGAAGTTGTATTCAGTAGTTGCTGAACTGTCAGCCCAAACCGGCATGTGGGACTACGCGCAGGAAATGCAGGCGCCGGCATTCCGCACTGTGGCTGATTGGGCCATGCTTGGGATGTTCTCCTTTGCCTTGGTTCGGCTCGGGTGGCGGAGATCTTGGTCGTCATTTGAAGTGCTGTTGATGTTTGTCGCTACAGTTTCTGCGTTTCGCGGTCAGCGAGATATCTGGTGTCTCCTGCTAGCTTCGCTCGCGGTTCTTGTGTCGCAGCAGATTCACGAATCTCGTGAGCGTTCATCTCTTGTGCCTCATGGAGGGCTTGTGCCGGTCATGCTGGTCGTCACTACAGGCGTTATGTGTATCTTGTGGTATCGCAATGTTTCAGAATCCATGATTCGGGAAAACACAGCGAACGTCTATCCCATTGCGGCGGCCGCGTTCGTTGAACAACATGGGTACCGAGGTCCGCTGTACAATCATTTCGATTGGGGTGGTTACCTGATCTGGAGACTTCCGCATCTAAAGGTCTCGATGGATGGCCGGGGTAATGTCCATGGAGATGAGCGAATCAAGGAGTCAATCATGACCTGGAACGGAGGTTCTCATTGGAGGGAAGATTCGGATTTGGATGAGGCAGGGGTAGTCATAGCCAAAAAGGACATGGCCTTGGCTGCCCTCCTCCGTCTCGATCCGCGATTTCTTACGACCTATGAGGATGACACCGCCGTGGTGTTCGTGCGGACTTTTGGAGCGGCAGAGCAATCCAATCCGCCTGCAACAGAAGGTCCTCTTTCGCCTTTGACGACCATCGATGTAGCGTTTTCACGATAGCCTTTCCCTTCGTCTCCTACACAAGTCGACCACTCTTGCCAGGTTTCCGGTCTACCTCAGTCGTCTACTTTGCCGATGTATTCGCTCCTTTCCGTTTCGTGGCCTGCCGATTGAATCTTATCTCTCAGGAGCTGCGGTTCCACAACCGCATCCAGAGATGGGGACATGGGGAATCCTTGCGGCCGACGCGCCGCAGCCTTGAGAGGAAGCCATCGAAACAGTACTGATTAACAAAAGTTTAAGAAATTGCAGTCGTGGTCGCTGATTTGCAGTGTTCTGTGAGCGATGCGGAAGCGACTGTTCACCGCGACAGCCCGGGTAGAGGAGGTGAGGCAATGCCCGACTGGTGTGATTGGTCGCAGGCTGGAGTCGGATCCGCAGACTGCGCAGGGTATTTCAAGAGGCTGGATCAACAACGTTACACACAAAAGAAAGGTGAATGCCATGTTGAACACAATTCGTCAGTTTGTGAAGGAAGAAGAAGGTGCCTCGGCTGCTGAATATGCTCTATTGCTCGCGTTGGTCTCCCTCTTCATCGTGGGTGCGGTGACGGTTCTTGGTAACAACATCGCCACTGCAATCAATGCTGCCGCGGGCGTGATTGCCAGTTGATCCAGAGTTATTCGATAGGGCTTGAGAATGGCTGGTCTGCGAGTGGCGGACCAGCCCGTTTCTTCTAGCGAGCCATCAGCGATGAAGCGGGGAAGATGAATGTTCAGGTCAAGCGCGGGAAGCCAGATGAAGAGCAAACAAGATTCACAGCGAAAGATTCAGGCCAGTCGTGCCATGAGTGGAACGGAGGCATGATCATGGAGTCGGCAATCATCATTGTGCTCTTGGCCATTGTCCTTGGTACGGCGGTTGTGACGGATCTCCGGTTATCACGTATTCCTAACTGGCTCACCCTTCCTGCTATGACGATAGCGTTGGGTGCACATATGTGGACGAATGGCATCGCGGGACTGTTCTTCAGTCTGACGGGTCTCGGTGCAGGGTTCGCGTTGTTCTTGATCATGCATCTTGCGGGGCACATAGGCGCGGGAGACGTGAAACTGATGGCTGCCGTGGGAGCCTTGATGGGTCCATATGGCGCGCTTTTATCCGGAATACTTGCAATGGCGGTCGGTGGAGGCTATGCCCTCGGCGCCATGTGCTACCAGTGGGGGTTCTCAAACACCATTCGAAAATTGATTGCCGCGGCGCAAGGGAGCTTTCTTACAAGGGCGAAAACGTCGGTTCAAGAGTTAGCTCTGCCGTTTCGTCTGCGCTATGCGCTTGCAATTGCGTGCGGGACCCTACTGTTTCTAGCGGGGCTTCATCCCTTTGGTAGATAGGCATGGGAGAGGACTCGGGGTAATTTGAGGCAAGTGGAAATGAGACAGAGGACGAGGCGACAAGACCTGCGGCGGTTTGCGAAGACAGAAGAGGAGACGAAACAATGAAGCGGTATCGGCCTCTGGTGTTTTTCGGCGTGGCGTTGTTGCTCGGGTTGATCACCAGCGTCCTGGTGTTTTCTTGGCTGCAAAACGAAAAGAACCGGTTGATGGCGGCACCGATGCCCTTAACCAAGAATGTACAGGTTGTCGTGTCCAATGCGGATCTCTCTTGGGGGACAAAGCTGACTCCGGAAATGATGCAGTTACAGGAGTTCCCATCCAAGGCAATCCCCGTGGGCCACTTTACCAATCTGGATGCCATTAAGGATCGAGTGCTGTTGGTCGATATTAAACGGAATGAATTGCTCTTGGAATCGAAGCTGGCCCCACTCGGCACGACCAGCGGCGGAGTGGCGGCCGTGACGGATGTGAACAAACGCGCCATGTCCGTCAAAGTCGATGACGTCATTGGAGTTGCAGGGTTCATCAAGCCGGCCGATCGCGTGGATGTCATGGTAACCATTGAGCCGGTGGGTGGGAAACAGACCAACGCGATCTCCAAAATGATACTGGAGAATGTGAGAGTTCTCGCCGCCGGCACGCAAATGGAGCGAAAGGGGAAGGATGAAGAGCCGAAGCCAGTACAGGTGATTACCGTGGAGGTGGATGTAGAAGAAGCCGAGAAGCTGGCCTTGGCATCGACACAGGGTCGACTGAGGCTCGCGCTCAGGAATCCGCTCAACAGCGAGAAGGTGTTGACCAAAGGAGCCAATGTCGGGGCTCTGTTGAATTCGTTCCGTCCGAAGCGGGTTCCCAATTCTCAGGATGAGGGCGGCGTGCGCATCGAGATCATCAAAGGAGAAGTCCGCAAGGAAATCAGGTTCTAAGTTTCATGGAGGTACGATATGAACACGTTCGGGTGGCGAGATGCTTGTTCCCGTCGGTGGGGCTGGGGATTGTTGGCCAGCAGCGTCATCATTCTAGGACCTCTCGGAGTCATGGCGGCTACCGACGGGACAATTCATCAGGTGGCGGGGACTCAGGGGGCACAGCAGCTGAATTTGGTCGTCGGTAAGTCGACGGTCGTGGATGTGCCGGTAATGATCAAGCGTGCGTCGCTGGCTGATCCTCAGATAGCGGATGCCATTGTCCTCAGTCCGAAACAAATCTATGTCACCGGGAAAGGCTATGGTTCGACCAATCTCACGCTATGGGGGAAAGACGATCAAGTTCTCGCCGTGTTCGATCTCGATGTCGGAGTCGACCTAGGGCGCTTAACGCAACATCTTGGCGAATTGCTCCCGGACGAGGTGAATATTCATTTGAAGGGGACCCATGACCACGTCACGGTGTCGGGTACGGTGTCGAGCGAGGCGCGGCTGAATCAAGTCCTGGCCGTGGCAGAAGCCTACGCGCCGAAGAAGGTTCTGAACTTTCTCAAGGTCTATCCCGAGCCGCCCGGCGCTCCTGTGCCGCAGGATGTACAGACCGTCACGGTGGAAGTCATCAAGGGTACTGCGGTGAATTCTGTCAAGTTCTGAGTGGCGGTGGAGGGATTGGATTATCAGGATTCTGGAGGAATATTCCAATGAAACAATGTGAACGAGTCGTTCTGGTCAGTGTGATGCTGGCGATGAGCATGGCGCCGGTATCCTACGCGGAGGAACCGGTCGGCAGTACCGTGGAACAGCACGACATTCAGAAGCTGGAATTGACCATGGGCAAGTCGAAAGTGCTGGACTTGCCGGTCGCCATCAAGCGGGCCTCACTGGCCAATCCCGACGTGGCAGATACGGTCGTGTTGTCACCCACGCAGATTTACCTTACCGGCAAAGCGACCGGCGTGACGAACCTGACGCTCTGGAATGAGAGCGGAAAGATGATGGGTCTGTATGACGTCGTCATCGCGCCGGATCTGAGTCGTTTGAAGGAGAGCATCCATCAGGCGTTTCCCGATGAGCGGGGTATCCATGTTACGGCCAATCACGACCACATCACATTGTCAGGCACGGCCTCGAATGCCAGTACTCTGACCCATGCCCTCGCGGTTGCTGAAGCCTATGCTCCTAAAAAAGTGATCAATTCAATGCAGGTCGGAGGGGTGCAACAGGTCATGCTGGAAGTGCGGGTGGCAGAAATGAACCGTGAGTTGATCCGCAGACTCGGCATTAATCTGGCGGCGGTTGCCGCCAATGCCTTTGGGGTAACTGCGTTGGGAAACCTGACGTCGCTGATCGGGCCTGGAATTGTCTCAAGCGCGCCGGTTCTTGGCCAAGATGTCACGTCCACGGTCAACGCCGTCGCGAATTTTCAAACCGGAAGCATCACATGGACCACATACATCGACGCCTTGAAGCAGCAGAACCTGGTCAAGGTCTTGGCTAAGCCGACTTTGGTGGCGATCAGCGGGCAGGAAGCGGCTTTCCTTGCCGGCGGCGAGTTCCCGATTCCGGTCCCTCAGGCGTTCGGCGTCGTGACCATTCAATTCAAAAAGTTTGGGGTAGGCCTGACCTTTACGCCGAATGTGTTGAGCAATAAGCACATCGGCATTACGGTCGCGCCGGAGGTGTCTGAACTTGATTTTTCCAATGCCCTGAGACTGCAAGGGTTCACCATTCCGTCGATCACGACGAGACGAGCTTCGACCGTCATCGATCTGGCGGACGGTCAGAGCTTCGCGATCGGTGGGTTGCTCCGTGACAACGTTCGTGAAAGCGTGAATAAGTTTCCTGTCTTAGGAGAGATTCCGATCCTCGGGACACTCTTCAGAAGTTCCTCGTTTCAGAAGAGTGAGACCGAACTACTTATCATTGTAACACCGCATTTGGTGAAGCCGTTGGACCTCGTCGGGCAGACGTTGCCGACGGACTATTATGTCGAACCGAACGATTTCGAATTCTTCCTGCTGGGGTTGGCGGAGAAGGACGGATTCGGAGGCTCAGTGGGAACGATTTCTCCAGTGGCAGAAGTACTATCGAACCGTGTGGGAGCGGCTCGCCGTCGCATGGATGGCCAATTCGGGCATATGGTTCCATGACCCCCAGGCGCTGCGGCGCCCAGCCTGGGCTTAATATGAGGAGGAAATGATGCGTACCTGGTATATCGCAGTAAATGTCGTGGGCCTCTTGGGTATCACCAGCATCGGATGCGCACCGATTCAATTGGGGGAAAATTGGGGCACAGCCTATCAAACCGCCAGGGAGAACCAGACGTTGAATCCGGACGCCGGAGAAACGCTTGACCCCGTAGTGGGGATGGAAGGTACCGCCGCTGCCACAGCCATGGAAACCTATCGGCAGACCTTCGAAAAGCCTGACGCGCAAATGCAAAACTCTGTCGTCACGAGCGGAGTCCAGACCAAGTGATGAAGAGAGCTACCACTATGAAACGACACGAAGAGCGTGGCGCGGTGGCGGCAGAATTTGCGCTCCTGTTGCCCGTCCTCTTGACGATTCTCTTCGGGATTATTGAATTCGGCATGATCATGTATGGCCGTGAGGTCGTGACCAACGCGACCCGCGAGGGAGCGAGGGCGGGGATCGTTCAGGGTCCTCCTAAGCGCACGGCTGGGGAAATTATCGCTATCGCCAACAATTACCTGGTCAGCACGGGAATCAATCCCGCAGATGTCACCTTCGCGCCGGCAGGCGAGGGATTGGCTAATCCGAACACTCTGACTGTGGCCGCTACCTATCGTTATAATTTTCTCATCCCTTATATCCCCACTATTGTGGGGATTCCGAATCCCCTCATAATCACAACACAAACGGTGATGCGTCATGAATAGGATGATAAAGCGTGTCATGGAACCGCTGAACAATTCTCGCGGAGCGACGGCCGTCATGGTGGCTGTGATGATGACCGTCCTCCTTGCGATGGGCGCTGCCGCGATCGATATCGGCCATGCTCTGGTCGCGAGGAACGAGCTGCAGAACGTGTCGGATGCTGCGGCCCTGGCCGGGACACGCGCCCTCGGCATTATTTACGAAGGCATGACGACGGCTCAGCAACAGGCATACACCCTCACCGGGGGCGATCAAGGGACCGTCGTTGCCGCCGTGCAGGCGACAGCTGTCGCGAATTCGGCGGCAGGGGTGGCGATCACGATCGCTGCGTCAGACATTGCGATTGGGACCTGGAATCCTGTGACCAGAACGCACACTTCCACGGCCAACCAACCGAAAGCGGTGCGAGTGATATCGAGGCGCGATGCCTCGACGAACGGAACAATTAGTACGTTCCTTGCGAATGTGATCGGAATGTCGAGTGTCAGCGTGAGCGCTGTGGCGACGGCGGACATGACGGCTGTCGGTCAAACGGCACCCGGCCAGCTGGACGTGCCTTTCGGTATTTCCGAGTACTATTTCACGCAGTTCGGCTGCGGAGACTATATTAAGTTTTATCCGAATGATGGGACGCCGCAAGCCTGCTCCGCCTGGCATACGTTCGATCAGTCCCCAGCCAACGCCAATAGCTTAAGAAATATCATCGACGGGATGGCTGCCGGCACGTATCAATCCCCCGCCACGGCGCCGGGGGACACGTTGAATTTTATCAACGGCAACGTGGCCAGCGCGTTTCCGAACCTGATTAATCTCTACAATGCCAAGAAGGACGCGAACGGGAATTGGGACGTGTTTGTGCCCGTGTATCAATCTCCAGATTGCACTCCACCGAATGGTCCCATTCCGATCATCGGGTATGCCGAAGCCCGGATTACGAACGTTCAAGGGGCGCCGAATTTTCTGATTGAGGCGACTATCCTGTGCAATATCTTCGAGGGGAATACCAGCGGCGGTGGGCCGCCGTATGGGCCGGTCCTTTCAACGATTCCAGGTCTCGTCGAGTAATTCGTACAACGGAGGAGAATAACCTGCATGGCCCGATTGATTGCGGTTTCGATCGACTGTCGGAACGAAGCGGCTCGGCAGACGTTTGAGGAAATCGTCTCGCGCCGACGCGACTACTTGGTGACCAAAGGGCAGGGGACGGGGGCTGTGGACATGTTATTGCTCGAATTGGACGAACTGCGTCCACAACAGACATTCGGTCATATCCGCGGATTGCTAAGCACATCACCCGAGCTCGAGGTGTTTCTTACATCCTCCCGGACGGATCCACAGGTCCTCTTGGAGGCCTTCCGGCTGGGAGTCAAAGAGTTTCTCCCTCAACCGCTTACCCGTCAGGAGGTCGAGCCGGCTCTCGCGCGATTCGAGGAGCGATTCAATGGTCGAACTTCCGGCGCGGAGATGCAGTCGGGAAGAGTCATCAGCATCATCGGGGCGAGAGGCGGTGTTGGCACGAGCACGATAGCCACGAATCTCGCAACCTCTGTGCGGCAAGGCAGGCAGAATGAGTCGGTGGCGTTGGTGGATCTCGACCTGCA
>JBEVJJ010000179.1:0-18490 GCA_040510255.1 Nitrospiraceae bacterium
GGTCACAGCGATGAAGACCACTTGCTTCATTTCGCTTATCCTAACCATGGCCGAACGCGTTCAACTTTGAGCCGTCGAAGACACTGGGCGCTCACGGGATACTGGTTACTCACCCAAGACACTGCCGCCTCACTTTCTCTGCGGCGTTCACAAACTTGACGTGCCTTATTCGGCACGTCGTGAACCTCATTATTCTTCGCGCCGTGGACCTCCCTCCATCGTCAACACACCGGCTCCGCGTATCGCTCCTCTCTTCAAGGCTTGCAAGGCACTGTTCGCATCGCTGAGTGAGAACCGGCGCGTGTGCGTGCGAACCGGAATAGCGGCTGCTTCGCGCAGAAGATCCCATGCATCCTGGCGGGTATTCGCCGTCACGCTTCTTATGACCCGTTCGCCGAAGATCTCACGATCATAGTCCAATGACGGAATCGGCGTCATATGGATCCCAGCCAGCGCCAGCGTTCCACCGCGTTCCAAGGCACGAAGGGCCACCGGAACGATTTCGCCGGCCGGCGCGAAGATGATGGCCCCCTGCAGCTTGTCCGGGGGAGTATCCAGAGCTCCTCCGACCCAGGCGGCCCCCAACTCGCGCGCCAGCGCTTGATGTTCCCGGGTGAGGGAGCACACGTAGACCGAACAACCCCAATGATGCGCGATCTGAATCGCGATATGGGCGCTTGCTCCAAACCCATAGAGGCCCAGTCGTTGACCGGGTTTGATTCCACTGAGTCTGAGAGCGCGATACCCGATAATCCCGGCACAGAGCAACGGAGCCGCTTCTTCATCCGTAAGGGACGACGGAACCGGATAGACATAGCGAGACGCGGCCACGGCATAATCCGCATAACCGCCATCCACCTGATATCCGGTAAATGTGGCACGCACGCAGAGATTTTCACGCCCACTGGCGCAAAACTCGCATCGGCCGCAAGTATCTTGCAACCAGGCGATGCCGACCCGATCCCCTTCTCGCAGGTCCTGTACGTCGCGGCCGACCCGCTCCACAACCCCTACCACTTCATGCCCGGGAATGACATCAGGTTTGACGTGCGGGAGCTCGCCTTCGACGACATGAATATCCGTCCGACACACTCCGCAGACATGGATGCGAACCCTCACCTGGCCGGGCCCCGGGTCAGGCCGGACGACCTCTCGGAGAATCAGTGGACTGGTGCCGACATCACCACTGTGCGGCAGGACCATGGCGCGCATCATCACATCGTTCACCCTGCACCCGCCCCTGATAAATCGCTGACCTCAATCCGCCATCAGCCGAAGTCATGGTCCACATGTCGTAGGCCGTTCTATTTGGCCCTGATGCACTCAATGTCCAGTTTGAGTTGCACTTCGTCTCCCACGACCAAGCCTCCGTTATCCAACGTCTTGCTCCAGACCATTCCAAAATCTTTGCGATTCAGACTGCCCTCCGCACTGAACCCTGCTCGAATATTACCTCTCGGGTCTTTGGTGACACCGTTGAAATTCCCGACCAGCATGATGGGCTTCGTGACGCCATGCAGCGTCAAGTCTCCCACGGCAGTATAGCGGTCCCCGGTCTTCTTGTATTCTTTCATCTTGTAGGTCATCAGCGGATATTTCTCGACGTCGAAAAAATCAGGACTCCGCAAATGCGCGTCGCGTTTCTCGTGATTCGTATTGATTGATGACGTCTTGATGGTCGCGTCGATCGTCTTGACCTCTCCCCCCTCGGGATCCATCTCGATGAATCCGGAATAGTCCTTAAAATGGCCGGTAGTCTTGGAGATCACCATGTGGGCTACTCGAAATTCGAGCATCGAATGGTCGGGGTCCACATCGTAGCGCGCCATCTCGGCTTGCGCCGGGAGCGTCCACCCACATAGACCGGACCCCACGAATCCAACAAGACACACCAACCATATTTGTCTCATGTCGCTTCTCCCTGTCGTGAATGATGGAGCCGGCCGACCACGGGTGGGATCACTGAGACTGGGCAGGCGGTGTTTTTTTGGCAGGCTTCTTCTCGGTCGTGGTCTCGACATCCCCTGGCGCCACGCGAACGCCTGTTCGCATGCGCACATGCACATCGACCAACTCCCCGCTTATGTCAGCAGGCGGACGAGGGAACGGATGGGCGTGGATGATGGTTTGAACTCCGGCTTCATTAATATCCCGGGCGCCTGATCCCCGTTCGATCTGGATCAACTGAGCCACACCACTCTCGTACAGTCGAAACCGAACCCGCACGGTCTCTCCACTCGGGGCCCTTCGAATCTGACGCACCTGCCGACTCCAGTTCCGGCTGATTAACCCACTGACCTGCTTCCAATAGGCTTCTGACTCGGCGGGAGCGGGGAGCGGCAACAGGTCCTCCTCGGCAATGGTGACATTGACCGCCAAATCCTGCTCGGGCGGTTTTGGATTGCTGGAAGTATCCGTGTCGGAACTGTCCGGCGCGGCACTCGACGGAGCTTCAGCGGGCTCTTCCTCTGAGGCAGGCTCCCCAAGCGTAATGTACACATCGCGCTTCATGAATTCCTCGAGCCCGGTACTCTTGGCACGAGCCAGCGTCACCCGCAAGCGGGTCGCCTTGGGATGGACGGTCGTCCGACTCTTGTGACGCAGTTTCGGTTCGAGGATCGCCGTGCCTTGATAGGTCATGGGATCAGAATCCTGACTCAGCGAGACGGTCTGGCTTTGGAACGCGACCGACTCGATGGTGGCGAGAAGAGAATCACTCGTGGTCGGAATTCCGCCGGCGGTAATCGACAGCACGAGATCCTTGTCGACCCTGACCACGCCGCTCTCTTCTGATTCCATCAGCTCAAATTGAATCCACCGTTTAGGCGTGGGCGTCGCCGTCGGCGAGGCGGCAGCCGAAGGACAAGGGATAGTCGCCACCAGCATGATCAGAGCCAGGCAATGCCGTCTCGCGCGCCGGAGGACTCCATTCTGTCGCTCACAGGTCATGCAGGCATCCTACTGAGCTGCTTGGTCGAGTTCAACTCGTTTTTTGCTTCACGCTATGCCAAATGAATGATCTTGCTATAATGCTGTCATGCACGCCTTGGTCAAGACCGCGCCTCAGCCCGGACTCAGCTTCATCGAATGTCCCGATCCTCACCCGGCCCCCTACGAGGCCATCATCCGCGTGCAAGCCACATCGCTATGCGGAACCGATGTCCATATCTACAACTGGGACGAGTGGGCGGTCACACGCATCCACCCACCCCGCATCATCGGGCATGAAATGTGCGGCGAAGTGGTGGAGATAGGCGCGGATGTCACGCTGGTGAAGGTCGGAGACTATGTTTCAGCCGAATCCCATTTGACATGCGGAGCCTGCTTTCAGTGCCGAACCGGCCAAGCGCATGTATGCCAGAACTACCGGATCCTGGGCGTCGATCGGGATGGCTCTTTCGCGAATTTTGTGGCTCTCCCGGAAAGTGTGCTCTGGAAGACACCCGTCGACATTCCGCCCGAGTTGGCATCGGTCCAGGAACCGCTCGGCAATGCGGTGGATGCAGCTTTGATCGAGGACCTGACCGGTCGGACCGTGCTCATTACGGGATGCGGACCCACCGGGCTTTTTGCTGCGGCGGTCGCGCGCATCTCCGGCGCATCGACGATCATTGTCACCGACGTGAGCGAGTATCGCTTGAGCCTTGCGAAGCGGCTCGGCGTCGATCACGTCTTGAACGTGAACACGGATCCCCCGGCGGTTATAGCGGCGGCCATTCGAGACATGACCAATGGAGAAGGCGTCGACGCCTCCCTGGAAATGTCGGGTCATCCCCAGGCGATACACCAGGCCTTTCAATCGGTGAAGAACGGAGGACGTGTCACACTATTCGGAATTCCGGCAAAACCGATTCAGTGCGACCTGGCCAACAACATCATATTCAAGGGCATTCGAGTCCACGGAATAACCGGACGACGCCTGTTCGGCACCTGGTATCGATTGGCAGGCCTCTTCAAAGCCGGGTTGAATATCAAGCCCGTCATCACCCACACATTCCCGCTGAAGGACTTCGCCAGAGGATTCGAGTTGATTCAATCCGGCCAATGCGGCAAAGTGGTGCTGTTCCCCTCGTAAAAATCCGTTAATTCGTTTATCGGGTGTTCTGCAGATTGTCCGGATCGAACGCGCGCCGATACCCCTACCGATCCACTCAATCAACAGACCATCAGCTCAAGTGATCGATCCATTTCCCCAATCATGGCCTATTCCTCGTTCAAGAAGGCGATAGAGCAGACGCTGGGTGACATCCGGTCCGGCGGCCTGCAAAAGACCGAGCGGCACATTCTGAGTCCGCAAGACTCGGAGATCCGTGTCGCGCACGGCCAGGTCATCAACCTCTGTGCGAATAACTATCTCGGCCTCGCCAATCATTCGGAAGTGAGGCAGGCAGCCGTCGAAGGCCTGAAGGAACATGGATATGGAATGGCTTCGGTGCGCTTCATCTGTGGAACTCAGCACCTCCACAAACAGCTCGAACAGGCCTTATCCACGTTTTTCAGTACGGGCGATACCATTCTCTATAGTTCATGTTTTGATGCCAATGCCGGCCTCTTCGAAACATTGCTGGATGAACGAGACGCCGTCATCAGCGATGCGTTGAATCATGCCAGCCTCATCGACGGCATTCGCCTCTGCAAAGCCACCCGACTTCGCTATGCCCATGCCGACATGAAGGAACTAGAAGCCAGGCTGAAGGAAAGTGCCGGCAGGAGACTTCGGCTCATCGCGACCGACGGCGTGTTTTCCATGGACGGGGATCTCGCCCGACTCGACGAGATTGTCGACCTGGCAGACCGCCACGATGCGGCGGTGGTGGTGGATGACAGCCATGCAACCGGTGTCCTGGGCAAGGGTGGACGCGGCACACCCGAGCATTTTGGCGTAGCGGACCGCGTGGATCTCATCACAAGCACATTGGGCAAGGCGCTCGGCGGCGCGACGGGAGGGTTTACGACCGGGCGAAAGGAGATGATCGAACTACTGCGCCAGCGATCACGCCCCTATTTATTTTCGAACTCCTTGCCGCCGGTGATTGCGTCGGCGTCTCTCAAGGCCATCAAACTGGTCGCGCAAGGTGAAGCCCTGCGCGCCACATTACTCGAGAACGCCCTATTTGTCCGCAGGCAACTGGTGGGATTAGGCTTTACCATCGTGCCCGGCATGCACCCCATCATTCCGGTCATGTTGGGAGAGGCGACCGTCGCCACCAGAATGGCTGATCGTCTCCTCCAGGAAGGCATTTACGTCGTAGGATTCAGTTATCCTGTCGTGCCCAAGGGCCAGGCGCGAATCCGCATACAAGTGTCCGCTGCCCACACCCGACCGCAGTTGGAACTTGCCGTTTCCGCTTTCGCCAAAGTCGGCCGTGACCTGGGCGTGATCTCGTAAAATCAATCCATCGCCACACGGCAGGCGTCATCGAAACAGAAGGTGTCCTGTCCCCTGCTTCCTCGAGGGACTGCCCTTCCGAGAATGACTCTACTTTATTGACGGCTTATTGCCGTATCTGCCTCTTACGGGACTGTAGATACGCATTGCGTACCGCCGAATAGAGGTCGAGCGTCGCCTCTTCAGCTCCTTGGAATTTTTCCAGATTCAATGACCGTTCATTCACCATATCTCCTACCCTCGCACCGAGTTGGATAATGGTCGTGGTGTTCCGATGCGAATGAGGAACCACCGACGGAATACCCTCCACTTCGATGATGGGCAGGACCAGCCAGTTGATCGGATTCAACCCGATGTCGACGAAGTACCCGAAAAAATCGCGGACTGTGAAGGGCGGGAGAAACGGCACCACCAGGTAGGGACCGGGACCGACGCCATGAAATCCCAGCGTCTGCCCCATGTCCTCTTCCGGCGTGTTGATGTCCATCCGTTCGGCGACGTCGATGAATCCACCCACCCCGGCAGTTGAATTGATCAGAAATCGTTCGACCTCGATCCCTGCGCCTTTCAGTTTGCCCTGGAAGAGATTGTTGAAGAAGCGCGGGGGAAAGCGAAGATTATAGAAGAAATTGTGGATCCCGACTTGAAGCGGATCGGGCATGATGAAATTATAGCCTCGCGCGACCGGTTTCAGAACCCATTTGTCGAGCTGTTGGTTGAACTCGAATATTTTGGAATTGAATGGTTCCCATGGGTCATAGTCTTCCTCGTCGACCCCTTCGTCTTCCTTCGCGAACGGATCAAAAATGGCATCGTCCCCAGGAGGCTCCTCTTTTGGATCGGGCTTTTTAGGCGGCTCGCGTTGCGCGACTTTCAATATCGGCTGCGAAGGCTGCGCCGGCGACCCATCCGCTGTATCGAGCATCGGAATCTGTCGCGCTATGGTGGGTTCAGCTATCAAGGGTGATGAGTCCAGAATTGAGCATCCACCCAAACCTGCCGCAAGATAAAGATTGAGAGCCAGCCCGATCAACCCCAACCGATTCTTCCCGCGCACAACGCCTCCTTGACCGTGTGCCGTCAATACGTACCCTGATCGCAACGAATGGTCTCGACAAAACCGCCGCACTTTAACAGAATGGTCGAGGTCCCGCCACATCGAGAGACTCTATGTCCGTGACCTCGACGGAGACACCAGCATCAAGGTAGTGATCCTCCACCGCCCAGGACATGTAGGCGACACTGCACTCAGCCGCGAGCTGCCAGCGAGATAAAGTCGCGCAGCTTGGAAAAATAGGCACGGCCGCCCACAAATGGAAGATCGTTATGGTCCGCCCCTTTCACGACATAGAATTCTTTAGGCGGCTTCGCGGCGTGAAATGTCTGTTCGCCCAAGGCGAGAGGAATGATCTCATCGCGACTTCCGTGGACGAAGAGCTTGGGAAGAGAGAGGTGCGGCAATCGATCGGCCAACCGAAACGACGAGCTGAGAAGCCAATGTACCGGTAGTCCCCCGTAGTAATGCTTGGCCACTGCTTCTATCGAGGGGAAGCAGCTTTCGAGTATCAAGCAGGAGGCCGGCTTGTTCGCAGCCACTTCCCCTGCCACGGCTGCGCCCAGAGACCGGCCGAAGATCACGACACGTTCGCGAGGAATACGGCGCGTCTCGGTCAGATACCCATAGGCTGCCATCGCATCCATGTACAGACCTTCCTCCGACGGCGCGCCCTCACTCTTTCCGTACCCCCTATAATCAAACAGGAACACGGAAAGACCAATCCGATAGAGCTCGCGCAGATTTTCCAACCGGTGTGTGATGTTGCCCGCATTGCCATGGCACCAGAGGAGAACCGGTGTCGCGGAGGTCGCCTCGACATACCATCCAAAGAGCTTCGTATTATCTGCAGAGTTGAACCACACGTCTTCCAGCGGCAAGCCGCTCATTCTGGCCCAGCTCCGGTCATCCCATGCCTGAGGATGGTAGACGAAGATCCGATCGATGAGACTCATAGTGTCATCAGTCCAACTCGGTGACTATACCGGTCGTTTCATCATGCACACCGACACTTCACGCTTCACAAGCCAGTTAGAATCGAAGACCAAATCCTGCCAGCCCATAGTGAGCCCGGAAATCCAAGGCCAAGCTTTCCCAATGATAGTTGGCAGAGAAGTATCGATACTCTCCGAAGAGAAAAATTTTCCGTGACAGCATCACCTGGGTTCCTGCGAGGAACTGGTACCCGAAGGCATTGGCCGTTTCAAAGTCTTGATCTGACCGGCCGACGATGTCGGGACTCGGCAACACTCCTTGGCTCCAGCCGGCGCCAATCCCCACATAGGGCAGGACCACTTCGCCTGGATAGCGCAAGATGAGGTTGACCGTCGTGCTGAGAACCACCAAATTCGATTGTCCGGTACCGGCGTTCTGGCCGTTGGCGGTGTTCGGGAAAGAGATCGCTCCGCTATGGCCATTCGAGTCGATCTCCAGACCAATCATGCGGTTCGTGAAATGCGGAAAGAGGCCGACCTTCGCCCCGCCGCCAAAGCCACTGTTGACCGAGGCAGGCACGACGGTCCCTTGGTTGAAAATCGGTTCGTTCCGCGGCCAACTTCCTAACGCGTAGAATCCAATGTTGACATCACCGAGTTCCGCCGCAGAAGCCCCGCTTTCCTGGCTCATGCTACTGAAGATGAGCGCCGGTGCGAGAACAAGCATGACCACTGTCAATGCATCCGCATATGGCCCTTTGGCGATCGTCATCGCATAACAAAAAAAAGGGTCTTTGGGACCGTATCCCAAAGACCCTTGTTACAGACGCGTGAGGAACTTAGCTGCCTTTCACAACCGTGCACCAATCACCGATAATCCCAAGGATATTCTTGGAGGTGTGATCGACGGACGAGACGTGAGTGATTCCCCCTGCAGCTTTCGCCGCGGCCACGCTGGCGTCACCCTGGGCAATCCATCCCAAAATCGACTGGCCACAGGCCTTGCCCTCTTTCATTGCCACGTCATGAGTCGTCGCAAAGTCTCCATACTTTGTTTCAGTGTAGAGCACTCCTTTCATAGGAGAATCGACAATCTGACAACCGTACAAGCCGAAACACGCGATGCCTATAAGACTCATGGACAACAGACCACTTAACTTCCTCATGATTCCTCCCTTTCGAGGTTGCGGTTAATGAACCCCACCAACAATTCCCACCACATTAGGGGGTTCTGGACCGTGGCGAGTATAAGTAAGCCTTCTATCCTTGTCAACACGAGCACATCAACGACTCGAACCGGTTGAGGACCGTACAACCCCTCATGCGAAGATACGCCCAATCCGACTCCGATGACGCGTGCGCGAACGTCGAGGGGTCTGTCCGGCCGGCATTGGCCTCGGGAGATCTCGCTTTCACATCTTTCCGGTTGAACCGACATACTGGTTAGAAAAATGCCTGCACGGTGAAGAGGACGTCGTTATCGTGGTCGCGATGATTGTATTCCAGCCGTAATGCCCAGTTCTGAGTCAGGGTGTAGCGTTGTCCCACTGACCAGCGAAGATCATCCGACTTGTCGCCTAACGGATACCGGAAGTAACTCGTCGACAGCATGATCCGCCAACGCTCGGTCAGATCGGCCAGCATGCCTACCGTTCCACCTCCACCAATGCGATAATTTTCGTCCAGCGCCTGACTATAATTCGCGTCGGCTTCGGCAAATGCAAAGTACACCTCGTGCCGTAGAAGATTCGTCTCTGCCGATGCCCCCACCCCGGCGTTAAAATTCCAATTGCTGCAGAGCTGACATCCACCGAACCGGATCGTCTGCATGCCCAGGTTCACCTTCCACGATGGCGCCATGAAGAGCGAATTGATGGGAGCGAGCGAGACAATATTGACCACAGTCGCACGTTCCACGCGCGTCTGATTGGCCCGGTTGTAGTGCCGCAGACTCACGGACCCGATCTCGATCTGGGCTCCCGGTGTATAGCCTGGTTCCGGATCAAGAAGATCGTGATAGACTCCGCGAAGAGAGAGTTCCTCGAAGGTGTCATTGTTTCGCCATCCACCGCCCAGACTTGCCCGAGAGGTGTCGTGTCCGATCTCAGGCTGTTTCGCAAAAGGACGGATGGCCAGATCCTCCGATGGAATTCTCAAATTGCTCCGAGCGGCCAACACCGTCCGATTCTGTTCGCGATAGGGAGACGGCTCGGCTTTATCAGTATCGCCTTTGTATCGAAGATAATCTGATACGACGTCCAACACGAGGGCTTGACGGGCCACAGGAAGTGATTGTAGTTCGTCCGACGATCGAACCAACGACACATCCCCGACAAAACGACGCACAAGCGCCTGCTCGGACCGAGTGAGGTATTCACGTTTGCGACGAATCAGCGTACTGCGCGATGGCCTGTACGCGATATCGCCGACAAGCCCAGGCTGTTTCACCATGAGCCGGACGGTGTCCGACGGGATCGTCCAAAACTTAAACTGATCGGTGAGATGCAACGCCGGGTCGGCATATTCCAAAAGGGCGAGGAGGTGATAGGAGCAATTCTCCTTGAAGAAAAAGTAATCAAAAGACGCATTGCCCATCTCCCAGGCATGCATCAGCAGTCGACGAATCTGAGGCTGAGTGAACGTGAGTCGATACTCCCAGATATCACGATTCTCGATGTCACGGTATTCGAGGACCTTCATGTAGTAGGGCGTCGTCGAGAAGAAGCCGTCATACCCTCCGAAAATCCCGCGAATCGCGTAGTCGAGATTCCTTCCCTGGGGGATTTCGGCGGCAAAATTGATCGTATAGGCCAGAATCCTGGTTTGCTCGGTCTGCCCCCGTTGATCGAGACGGAGAAAAGTATGACCGAACATCGAGGCGGGATTATTCATGAACGCGGACGGAAAGATTAACGAGATGGTTTCGGTATCGAATTCCGCAAACCAGCGGTCGAATCGCTCACACGGGAGTGGCGGAAGTCTCGTGTCATCGAATGCCAGTCTCTCCTTGAGCCAGTGGTATCGGGCGATGAATGCGCACTGAGCAGGTTGCTTCGATCGTCCAACCAGCTCGGTTGATGCAAACTGCCTCAGCGTCGCCGCCAGCTCAGCAGCCGGATCGGTCTTGCCATCCGGCGACATGAAAAACCCGGGGTCATCCTGCTCGCTGGTATAGCCGCCGAAAAGATTCTCGCGATAGTGCAGGAGCAGATGCCACTCGCGCTCCTCATGCAGGCGGCTGAGAGACGCCTGCTCGATAAGAGCATCCATATAATATGACGGCGCCACAGCGTCATTCGCCTCCACGCCGGCCGCGACGGTGAGGATCCAGGCTGCGGCGAGAAGCAGTCTCACCAGGGAGGAGGAAGGAAAGGAAGGACCAAGGGCTTCAGCCGCAAGGCTGAAGCCCTTGGGAAGATCATTACCGGCTGGCGACTTGAGTGAGGGCTGGATTTTGGGCGATAGCGTCATTCAGGGCTTTGACGAACGCGGCCGGTGAAGCTTCCCCTTCTTGCATCAACACCGCATACCGTTCTTGCGTCATGGAAAGGAATGCCCCATGGCGTTCGGCCGGAATCCCCATCAGTGTCGCGAGTGAAGTCAAATGCTCGCCACGGCCTTGCGCCATCTCCTGCGAAAGATTGTCATAGTTCATCGCCGCGAACACGCCTGCCTTATGTTGCGCCCAGATCTGCCCGTCGTTGGTGCATCCCGAAGTCCCCATCGTGATGGCAATGGTATTCAAACCAGTCGCATTGGTTGTCGCCATCAGAGCCTGAGGCCCGATGCTCTTCTGGTTCGCGTGACCCTCCCATAACAATTTCCCGAGCCCACACCCGGGGCCTGTATCCGGGTTGGTGGCAAACGCCAATCCAGCGTTCGCAACTACGAGCGCACCTGCGAGTACCATGACCTGTCTAAGCATAACTCCTCCTGGTTAAGTGATGATTGATTAAGGTTCATTCTTACTGTCCGCGACTTTTTATCGGACACGAGTCGGATTATAGCCAATAGCGAAACCATAGAGAAGACAAATATTGCGTGCCCGGTACATTAGGTCCGAATGGCTTGAGCTCGGTCCGGTAGGACGATGTGCACTGGCTCGATGGTCCGATCATGAATAAGGAGCACTCCTATCCCACGCGGCAAGGAAAAACGTTTTGGCCCGGCCGAGCCGGGGTTGAAGAGCAGAATTCCATCCACCCACTTGGCTATCGGCTGATGTGTATGGCCGAAGACGCATATCTGTGGCCGGACTCGCTCCAGGAATGCGCACCCTTCCCTGGTCATGGCGCCGCCCTCGTACAATCGATGACAGAGCGCAATCCGCTGTCCTGCCAAATTGATGACGCTCTCGCGTGGGAACCCGCTGGCTTCGAATCCGTCCACATTTCCTGAGACGGCCGTAATCGGAGCCATGCGTTTGAGTCGCTCGATGATGCTGTGGCGGCCGATGTCTCCTGCATGCAGAATATGCTCAACATTCTCGAAGTAGGGCAGAATCGCTTCATCCAACAATCCATGCGTATCCGAGATGACGCCGATCCTCATCATTCAACCATTACTTCGTGACCGCGTGCTGATCAATCGATGCTTGAACCGTGGACCAATCAAACCCCAACGGCTCGGACGCGCGTTTGGGAATCAATCCGATCTCCGCCTTGAGTCGCGCAGCACGGATGGCGCTCATGGGATGAGTCGAAAACAACTCGATGTGATCCTTGTCCCTTTCGGATAGTCGCTCAAAGAACCGGACCATCCCGTCCGGCGCGATCCTCGCCTCATGAAGAAGATGCAGGCCGACCAGATCGGCCTCGGTCTCCTGTTCACGGCTGAACCTCAGGGTCAGCAGTTCCACACCCAATTGTTGAGCCAAACCGATAAGCCCTTGCTGATCTCCGAATAGAATGGCAGCCACCGCGACAATGCCCAATTGTTTCACGATGCGTTCGACCCCGTGCCGCTCCAGCACGTGACTGATTTCGTGACTCAACACGCCCGCCACTTCTTCGCCGCTTTCCGCCTTTTTGAGCAACCCCGTGAAAACGACCACATGACCGCCGGGCAAGGCAAAGGCGTTCACGACATCATTTGAGACCAGCGACATTTCAAACCGATAGGGATTATCCACGATAAATCCCGTCAATCTCCGGGTGATTTCCTGAACCGCCTCGACGGCAGGCCCCTCATTCACGACGACTTTGTCCGCCAGCGCTTCCCGGTAGGCCACTGCTCCCAATTTCTCTTCCCATTCGACGGGGATCCGTTTGACTGCCCACTGCACGAGCACATCCGATCCCAACCAGAAGAAGAGTCCAAGCCCCACGAGGGCTCCTATGGTAACCGCCCAGATCGTTCTGTGCTTCCGGCGCGAGCGCCTGACCTGCCCGGCAGCGCGTTCGAGATGGGCGGTCAGGTCGGATGGAGCGCCCAGTCGAAATGCGATGATGAGCGCGGGATCTTTCAAATACAGGCTCCGCCCGGAAGCACCGACGCCCCAACTCACCACGAGATGATCGTGATCCAGGCCACCCGCCGCAACCACGATCCCACCATATGGAATGTCCTCTTCCTGTCGCGATTCATCTCCTGTGGTGATCCGCAGCCCTTGTGACATCACCTCGACATGGCACGGGATGCCGGAAGCAGGGAGGTCTTCGCCAAAATAGAGGGCATTGGGAGATTGATTCATTGGTTTGTTGGCGATTGGCTCACAGGCGAGCAGACGTTGGATTGAATCATTGATCCATTGACGATTAATCCATTGAGGAGAGAAATCTTATTGATTCATTGGCTCATTGCCGATTGATTCATTGAGCGGAAAACGAGCGAAGCATTGCTCATGAGGCCAGCAAATAGTGCATCCCCGCCCTTCGACAGGCTCAGGGCGAACGGGGTTTAGGGTCACCGTTCGTGGTGAGCTTGTCGAACCATGAACGGTCGCATACGCACTATTTGGCGGTGCTCAGTAATTCATTCAGCGCTGCTTCGGTCAGTCCGGCAATGGCTCAATGATTCATGATTCAATGTTTCAATGACTCAATGATTAAATGAATCAATCATTCGGAGACCGGGATGAATTGTCGTATCCAGTTCCCAAAGCTACCGGGATTGCGACTTTGAATGTAGACCACGCCGGGGCCACGGAACCGGCAGACCAGTCCTTCCCCCGACGTCAGACTGGCTATCCATCCGGACGACGCTTTCTCGATGTTGTACGTGGTGGTGGTCGTCCAGGCGACAAGATGACTGTTATCGACGATGTACTCTTCATTCGGCCTCAGTTCGACTTTGTGAATGGCGCCGAAGCTGTTCAGAATCAATGACCCGGCGCCACCGATCTTGAGAAGAAAGAACCCTTCCCCGCCCAGTAACCCACGCGTCAGGCTTTGCATTCGACTTTCGATCTTGACTCCTTCAGCCCCCGCGAGAAACCCGTCCTTCTGCACCATATACTCGTTGACTCCATCCAGATCCATGATCACGATGTCACCAGGGACCGTCGGAGCCAAGAGCACTTCACCCGCTCCGCGACTCGCGCGCAACGTCTGAAAGAAAAACTTCTCCCCTGCCAGCATCTTTCGGGATAGGGCGCCTAAGAATCCACCCTCCATCTTGCTTTCGATGTCGATCGTCGGCGACGCGGCGACCATCGCCCCCGATTCGGCCTTTACCGTCTCGCCTTCATTCAAGTGCACCCGGACCATCGGAAATGCCCCTGGATACAGAATCTCGCTTTTCATACGTTCAATCTCCCCATGATTGCCCTTAAGGGCTAACGCCCGTGTTTCATGTGACCCTGACCATTCCTCATCTCCCACTCCACGGTCGGAACAGCGCAGCACACTACACGCTTCGACCTTACCTCGTCACCCACCCGTACAGCCGGTGGCTTGGCTGAGGCCCTTCTTGGAGATAGCTCATTCTGATGCGCTCCAGATAGTCCCTCGGCAATTCCTGCCTCTTTGCGAATGGATCAACGCCAAACAGTCTGGCGGCGTTCAGTCCGAAAATCTGTTCCTTGATCTCGCGGGTCAACGGTTGATATCGATACTGCTCGATGAATCGCTCGGGAATGTGAAATCTTCGGAATGCCTCGATCTGCCACTGCGGCGTGCCGTACCAAATGGAATCGGTTCCCCACAGCACATGATCGTGCCCGAACGCGTCGACGATCTGGCCGAGGAGATGTGCACAGATGGCAGGCTGACTCGTCACCAATTGGGCGAAGGTCGATCCCAGTTCCATATAAATGTTGTGTAGGCTCGGCTCGGCTTTCTTCATCCGGCAAAATTCCGTCGTCCAGGGAACCTGCCCGGTCTTCGCAAATTCATCTTCAATCGATGCGGAACTGCGCAACCCGGAATGGTACACCAGGAATTGGATATCGGGAAAATCCTTGGCGGCCTTGATGAGATCCCGCGGATGGTTGTACTCGGCAACCGGACCCAGGGGCAACCCCTTATGCACACAGACGCGGGGAATGTTCAACTTCCTGGCCCGTTCCAGCATCGGATAGGCAATCTTTTCATCGTCCATCCACCAGCCGTGCTCGAACCCCACCGGGCATGAGCCCGTATAACATTTCCACGCATCGATCCTGAGCGTCTCCGCCTGCATCGTCATGAAGTCCAAGTCCGACCGTCCCAGCTGCGGTGTGGCCAATCCATGGGCCAGCATGCGTTGCGAGCCGGCGACCCGGTTGATTTCGTCGCGGATATGGACCATCTCATCCGGCGGCACCACGGCTTCTTGCGGATAGGGACCGGGCGGTGTGCTGATCAAGCCCACGTTCGTTTCGCTGTCGAGAAAGATTTCTTTCAAGAAGTTCTGCCAGGACAGATCGTCGATCGTATTGTGGTCTCCCGCCAACGCCGGATTCCATCCGGCTTCGCGGACTCGCCGGCGCAGCGCCAACAATCCCTCCTTGCTCACGGCCCCCTTGCGAAGAGACTCAGCTCCCTTCGGATCGTAGTGCGACCCGACGTAATGCGTTTGCACGTCGAAGATGAAGAAAGACGGACCCTGTCGTTCGGTAAAGGCCGCGGCCTCGACGGTTTCGACATCGAGCACGTCGAAGAACCTCCCAAAGACACGGTTCATCGCCAGCAACGCCGCGGCCATCCCACCGGTGGTTCGCAGGAAATTCCGCCGCGTCATGCCGAGGCGCCGAGCGGAGCGGACGCCCATTGAGTCGATCAGATGCTCGACATGGGCCTGTGCAGCAGTCTGTGGATGGGGTGAAAACTCTTCATTCGACACGACACGCATCGGGATCGGAGACAGCGAGACAGAACCTTGCCGCCAATCAGAGCGGGCGGTGAACAGTCGCCGCAACGGTGCCATAACGAGCCTCCTGGTGAAGGGATCCGACAAGGATTCTGTGGAATGCCGGTGGTCCTGTCAAGCAATCTGGCCGGTGTGATTCCATGGATTGTACGGAGAGGGTGATCCGCTGCTTACCCAGCGCTCCCTACTCCGACACTGGTAACTCTGACAGATGCAATCTTTTCCATACCCAGTATGATCCGACGCCACCGGTGTCTCTGTGATGACGACCTACCCACGTCGAAGTATAGTGCCCACGGGGACGTTTTTAGGTTACACTTCATCGTGCAGCAGGAGCTTGCGACGTTATGGCAAGGCATTGTGAAGAGGCTGAGGCTGTTATTCTAGCGAGTTCTTAGTCGGGGGTACGAAATGCAGAGATTGAGATTGTGTTGCGCAGTGTGGCTTCTACTTTCCGTCGTCTCGAGCGGATGCTCGAGTATCACCGGATCGATTTCGAAGGACGCCACACACGACGGCGCCATTTCAAAGGCGGTGGAGACCAAGCTGGCAAGCGATCAGGTTGGAGGATTGTCCGGCATCATGGTCACGACGGAAGCCGGAGTGGTGACATTGCTCGGTACGGTAGAGAAGGCGGAGCACAAAGCAAGAGCCGCAGATTTGACCCGCCAGGTGAACGGGGTCAAACGTGTGAAGAACAATCTCGACATTGGCCGGAAGGCGCCCGAGTGACATAGGTCGACACCATGACCGGTCCATTCCTGCTTCCCTGCCCATGCCCCCGCTGATGCATCGGTGGCAATTCAGAAATCCGAACCACTTGTCTACTCTGAGAGCTCCTCATCGGCCACGAACAAGTCCTTGGTCATCGAATAGGCTTCTTTGGGAAGCAGAATCGCATTCACCAGGAGGTCAAAAGCCAATTGGGCCGTTCCCTTCATTCCGGTCGTCAACGAGTCCGCCGGCAGGAAACGAAGATCGGGATCTTTCGCATGACCTTTGACCTCGAATATCGCCGTATCGATCCCTTGCCGCTCCCCGGCAAACAGTGTTCCGAAAAGCGGGATGCTCTTCAGCAGGGCCGCATAATGCCCTAAAGGACTCGTCACCAACAGCATATCGAACTCATCATCCACATAGTCATAGCGCCCAGTCCCGCTGATTTTAAGGACAGGACTATCGAGCAAAAGCTCCTTGATGAGGATGCTTCCGTTCTCTACCGCCATGACTGCTTTCGATCGATCCAGCGGCATGCCCTCCTTAATCAGGTCGATCTTGCCTTGCAGAAGCGCAGGGAGATTCATGACCGACAAGAGCTTGGAAATGACCGGGACATTGAAGATGCGTCCTTCTTCGACGACGACCTGAATCGGCCGCTGGCTTGCCAGCGACGAGGGAAGAATGCGACTCCGTTCAAACTCTCCCCGAATTTTTCCCGACGCGCTCAACCAGCCACTGAGCAGCAATTCTTTGTTAAACAAGCCAAGAAGGCGACTCACGGGAATACCGCTCGTGCGAAAGTAACTGCGCACCTGCCCTGCCCCGGCTTTAGGCTGATCCACCACAACACGCCCTCTCAGATGACCTTCACTTGTATCGCCGCTGATCCGATCTACCGTGAGCACCCCGTGCTCGAAGCTGACATGACTTGAGAAGCCAGAGAGAAGGAACCGCTGATAGTACATATGGTCAATGAACAGAGTTGCATCGACCCTCCCGCCGGCCCACCATGAGGTCAGGATAGGAAACACTGCCTGAGAGGATGACTTCGTTTTTCCCGTAGTCTGGAATGATTGGAGATCGACTTGGGATGACTGCACGACAAGCTTGCCGTGGGGCGCATCCAGCCAATGGGCAATCGAGCCGGTAATTCGGACGTCACTCTCGCCGATATTGAACATCACGTGTCGCACATCGATATTCTGCCGGTCGAAATGCAGCACCATGGACATATCGCGCATCGGGTGCAGAAGCCGGTCCATCTTGACGGTGCCATTGCTGAAGCGAAGTCGTCCAGTGGTGCCCCATGACGCAAGGTCACCGACATTGCCCTTTGTCTCGAGGCCCACTCTGAGGATTCCGGTTTTGATCGGTCCAAGGGTCACTCCCTCCGGGAGCCGATTGAGGGACACGACACCTGAAGAGATTGTCGACTCAAATTCCATCCCACCAGACAATCGGATACGAGCGGTACCGGCGAGCCGAACCGGAGGGATCACCAGCTCACACCGTTGGACCACCAGAATGAGATCGCGAGTAAGTTGCGCGTCGAATTGGAATCCCGTCGGCGCTCCACGAACTTTGGAGAACATGTTCGGAATTTCCAGAGCCGCGCCATCTAGAGTCAGAGTCCCTTTGAGCCGGGGCGTCCACACATCACCTGTTGCCCGGATGCTGAGCCGAACCGGACCTTCAATCTTTGATTTGGAAATCTCTCCATCGATGCGATGCAGGAACGATGTGAGGAGTTCTCCCCCGGCAGACGCCTCTATGGTCATAGCCTGAACAGCCTGACCGCCGGTCAACGTCACCGCTCCTCGTGCTTCAACCTGCGCCAGACCCGCCAGTCCATGCAGGCTCTCCACGCGGATTTCGCTGGGTGATACCTTGAGCGTGCCCTGAATCTGTCGGATCGGGACGGGCAACACTGGGTGGCGGAAACCCACATTCCGTATCGTCACATCAGCGTTCACCAGCCTCATCCCATCGACCTCCAGCGGCCGCCCTGCGACATGCGCCACCATCATTACGTCTCCCGTCACTTGCTCAAATTGGTCCAGGCTCTGCCCAAGCTGCGGAACCCTCATGCGGTCAGTGAGCAAC
>JBEVJJ010000180.1:0-11144 GCA_040510255.1 Nitrospiraceae bacterium
TGATGCCGGGGGACAATGTGACGGTGACGGCGGAGTTGATCAGCCCGATTGCGATGGATCAGGGGTTGCGGTTTGCCGTGCGCGAAGGCGGCAAGACCGTGGGTTCCGGCGTCGTCACGGAAATCCTGGCATAGCTGAAGTTGTCAGCGGCCACTCGTTGAACGTCATGGCAGGTGCGAAAAGGGAAGGTGCCGGCGAGACCTGATTGGCGAATGGCGTGTGATGAATGAGGAACGAGGTTCGAGATGCGAGACATTATTGATTTGGGTTGCACGCTCTGTAAGCAGCGGAACTACACAACGAAAAAGAACAAGAAGAACGACCCGGATCGGCTGGAACGGAACAAGTTTTGTCGATTTTGCCGGAAGCACACGCCTCATAAGGAAGTCAAATAGGGTGCTGAGTTTTGAGTGTACCGGATGACGAGTTCGACTCAACACTCAGAAGACAATGCTCAGAACTAGTTGCGAGCAGGGGCATAGTGTTTAACGGCTAGCACGTCGGTCTCCAAAACCGAAGGTCCGGGTTCGATTCCTGGTGCCCCTGCCAAACAATGCATGTACCAGTCCGAATGGAATTGGTGAAGGGGAAAGAAAGAGGACATGTTTCGACAATTTGCCAACACAGTTCGCGAGTTTATTGACGGTGTGCGGAGCGAACTGAAGAAGGTAACCTTTCCGTCAAAGAGCGAAACGATCGGCGCGACGACGGTCGTCATCGTTTTTTGTATTCTCATGTCATTGTATTTATCAGTGATTGATTCGTTCCTGGGCTGGCTGATGCGCAAGGTCATTTAACCGAGCGCGGCGTCCTCACTGACAGAGTTGCGTCCGGCGGGCCTGATATTCGGTTGATGAGGAGATGATGGCGAATAAGAACTGGTATGTCATTCATACCTATGCGGGCTTTGAGGGCCGAGTCAAAACCAGCTTGGTGGAGCGAGCAAATCAAATGGGTCTGGTGGAAAAGCTGGGCCAGGTTTTGGTGCCGACCGAGGATGTCATTGAGATCAAAGATGGCAAGCGAAGAACGTCGCGCCGCAAGTTCTTTCCCGGCTATGTCCTGGTCGAATTGGAAACGCCCTTGGGCGACGAGACGCTTCAGATGATCAAAGAAACGCCAAAGGTGACGGGATTTGTCGGCGGCGGAGCGCAACCTACGCCCCTTTCGTCTGATGAGGTCGATTCGCTCCTCAAGCAGGTCGACGCGGGAGCAGCAGGTCCACGTGAGCAGATTCGTTTCATCAAGGGCGATAATGTGCGCATTGTCGATGGGCCTTTCCTCGGATTCAATGGTGTGGTGGATGAGGTAGATACCGATCATAGTCGCGTGAAGGTGTTCGTCAGCATTTTTGGCCGGTCCACACCTGTTGAACTAGGATTTCTGCAAGTTGAACGGATTTGAACGTATGGCTGCCGCTGGGATGCTTTCGGAGCTTTCCGGATGGGCAGTCTTGAGCGCTGATGGGGTAACGAATGGCTAAAGAAGTCTCGGCACAGATTAAGCTGCAGATCCCAGCCGGTAAAGCGAATCCCGCGCCGCCGGTCGGTCCCTCTTTAGGACAACATGGTGTCAACATCATGGAGTTCTGCAAGCAGTTCAACGCGAAAACTCAAAAAGATGGAGACAGTGTTATTCCCGTCATTATCACGGTGTATAAGGACCGCAGCTTTACTTTTATTCTCAAGACGCCGCCCGCCTCCGATCTTCTGAAGAAGGCCGCCGGGATCATCAAGGGCTCGGGGATTCCCCATAAAGATAAGGTCGGCAAGGTGACGTCGGCGCAGGTTCGTGAAATCGCTCAGAAAAAAATGGTTGACCTGAACGCCGAGGACATTGAGGGCGCCATCAAGATTATCGAAGGCACTGCCCGCAGTATGGGGATTAGTGTGCAGTAGATGTGATCCATTGGGCCCGTAACGAGCGAAGGAGTGTCGTATGGGAAAGAAAAAGAAGGCAGCGCTGCAAAAGGTGGATTCTAAACCATATGCGCTGCGCGAAGCGGTTGACGTCGTGAAGAAGGCGGCTTGGGCCAAGTTTGATGAGTCCGTGGACTTGGCCATTCGTTTAGGAATCGATCCGAAAAGATCGGACCAGATGGTCCGTGGAACAACCGCGTTGCCCCATGGAACCGGGAAAAAGCTTCGCGTACTGGTTTTTGCCAAAGGTGAAAAGGAACAGGAGGCTCGCCAGGCTGGAGCTGATTTCGTGGGTGCCGATGATTTGATGGAAAAAATCAAGGGTGGGTGGATGGATTTTGATTGTGCGATTTCTACACCGGATTTGATGGCGTCGGTAGGGAAGTTGGGGAAAGTGCTGGGTCCTCGCGGCCTCATGCCCAACCCAAAAACGGGAACTGTGACGTTCGAAGTGGGGAAAGCGGTCAGCGAAATTCGTAAAGGGCGGGTGGAATTCAAAGTCGAAAAGGCCGGAATCGTACAGGTGCCTGTGGGCAAAGTGTCCTTTGAGGCGGAGAAGCTCTATGACAATGCGCACGCGGTGCTGGAATCGGTGGTAAAGGCCAAGCCGGCGTCCTGCAAGGGGCGATACCTGAAAAGTGTGACCATCTCGAGCACGATGGGACCCGGTGTGAGCCTGGATACTGTTGCGCTCTCCAAAATGGGCGGCTGAACGATTTGTTGGAAGGGAAGCCGGTATGAAGAAAGAAGCAAAAGCGACAGCCATTGCCGAATTGGCCGAAATGTTCGGCCGGGCGAAGGTGGCCATCCTTACGGAGTCCGCAGGCCTTCCTGTGAATCAGGTGACCGCCCTGCGCAGGCAGCTGCGCGCTGCTAAAGCTGAGTATAGAGTCGTGAAGAACACGCTCGCGGCACGTGCGTCGAATGAAACCACGTTGGCCGGACTCAAGGCACACTTCAAAGGGCCGCTGGGGATCGTCATCGGATACGACGATCCGGCGTTGCCCACCAAGATTTTGCGGGATTTCATCACAACGGAGAAGCGCGAAGAGAAAATGCGAATGATGGTCGGTGTGTTGGAGGGGAAAGTGGTCCAGGCCGCCGATCTGGTCGCCGTCGCGAAATTGCCGAAGAAGGAAATACTCATTGCCATGATGCTGTCGGCCATGCAAGGACCGACGCGTGGGCTTGTGTATGCGTTAAGTGGATTGCTCAGTAAGTTCGTCAGAGTCATTTCAGCTATTCAAGACAAAAAGAAAGAGGAGGGCGATATGCCAGCAACAGAAGGAAAACTATCACAGGAAGAACTGATCAAGGCCATCGAGGGGATGAGCGTGTTGGACTTGTCCGAGTTGGTGAAGGGTCTTGAGACACGTTTTGGGGTGAGCGCTGCGGCGCCGGTTGCGATGGCTGCACCGGCAGGGGGTGGTACAGCGGCTGCACCTGCAGAAGAAAAGACGGCGTTTGACGTGATTCTAGCCAGCGCCGCAGCCGACAAGAAGATTCAAGTTATTAAGGTCGTGCGCGAACTCACCAGCTTGGGCTTGAAGGAAGCCAAGGACCTGGTCGAAGGGGCGCCGAAGCCTGTCAAGACCGGTGTGACCAAGGAAGAGGCTGATACGATGAAGAAGAAACTCGAGGACGGCGGAGCCAAAGTCGAAATCAAGTAGGCGGCTGGTCCTAGGAGGGGAGTGCGTATCGACTGGCGGTCAAACCATGAGCTTGGAGGGCGAGCAGATGTCGGAATCGTCTGTCGGTGAGTTGGTGGAACGAAAAGACTTTTCTCGTATTCGTACGAGCATCGATATCCCGGATCTCATCGAAATTCAGAAACGTTCCTACGAAGAGTTCCTCCAAATGGAAGTGGAACCGGAGCGGCGCAAAGACCAGGGGTTGCAGGCCGCATTAGCGAGCGTGTTTCCGATCGCGGACTACAACAACACGGCGGCCCTGGAATTCTCGAGTTATTCGTTGGGCACTCCGAAGTATGACGAGCGGGAGTGCCTCGAGCAGGGGATGACGTTCGCCGTTCCGCTGAAACTCCGTGTTCGTCTCATTGTCTTCGACAAGGAGGACAAGGGCCCCAAGAAGAAGGTTCTGGACGTTCGTGAACAGGAAGTATATGTGGGCGAGCTTCCGCTCATGACGGAGCGAGGGACCTTCATCATCAATGGAACCGAGCGTGTCGTGGTCAGCCAGTTGCATCGATCGCCCGGCGCGTCATTCACCCATGACAAAGGGAGGACGCATGCGAGCGGGAAGGTGCTCTACTCCGCCCGGATCATTCCGTATCGCGGATCCTGGCTCGATTTCGAATTCGATGCGCGGGATATCCTCTATGTTCGCATCGATCGTCGCCGCAAGATGCCGGCAACGATTCTGCTTAAGGCCTTTGGGTATTCCGGCGATGATCTCCTCAAAATGTACTATCCCGTCGAAGAGATTCGAGTGTCCAAGGGGAAATTGTTTCGGAGGCTCGATCCGGAAATTCATCATGGCTTGCGGTCTTCGTCCGAGGTCACGGAAAAGGGTGGCAAGGAACCGATTGTCAAAGAGGGCGCAAAGCTGACCAAAGCGCTTATTGCCAAGTTAAAAACAGCGGGAATCAAAGAGATCCCCGTCTCTCCTGTCGAACTGGTGGGACGCGCTGTGTTGACTGAACTTGCCGGGGCCGGCAAGAAGGAAAGGATCGCCGAGAAAAATCAGCGACTGACAACGGATATTATCGACAAGATTTTGGAGAGCGATATCAGCGAGTTTAAGGTCATCTATCTGGACAGCGGGACGGCAACTCCGGTGATTCTCGATACGCTTGAAATGGAGCGGACAGGTTCAAAAGAAGAAGCAATGGTAGAAATTTACCGTCGATTGCGTCCGGGAGAGACGCCGTCCGTGGAGACGGCGAAGGCGCTGTTCGATAATCTGTTTCTCAGTGCGAAACGGTATGACCTTTCGCCGGTAGGGCGGCTGAAGTTGAACAAGAAGCTGGGGCTTGAGCATCCCCTGGAGCAACGCACGCTTACGGCGCAAGACATTGTGGAGGTGGTGCGCTATCTGGTCAATCTCAAGATCGGCAAGGGAGAGATCGACGACATCGACCACTTGGGGAATCGTCGCGTCCGCTCGGTGGGCGAACTTCTGGAGAACCAATTCCGTCTGGGCTTGGTTAGAATGGAACGCAGCATCAAAGAGCGGATGAATCTCTTGGATATGGAAACCGTGTTGCCGCACGACTTGATCAACGCGAAGCCGGTGGTGGCGGCGGTGAAAGAGTTTTTTAGTAGTAGCCAGTTGTCTCAGTTCATGGATCAAACCAATCCCCTTGCGGAGATTACCCACAAGCGCCGGCTATCCGCGCTTGGTCCGGGAGGTCTGACAAGGGAACGCGCGGGTTTCGAGGTGCGCGATGTCCATCCGTCGCACTACAGCCGCATCTGCCCGATTGAAACGCCGGAAGGTCCGAATATCGGACTGATCACCTCTCTCGCCACCTATGCTCGCATTAACGAGTTTGGATTCATCGAAGCGCCCTACCGCAAGGTCGTCAAGGGTCGCGTCACCGACGACATCGAGTACTTGTCGGCTATCGAAGGGGACAAGTATCTCATCGCTCAGGCGAACTCAAAAGTTGATGGGGCGGGGAAGCTGGTGTCTGAAACCGTGTCGGCGCGGTACGGCGGTGATTTCATCACTTCGGCGCCCGACAAGGTCGAGTATATGGATGTGTCTCCCAAGCAGGTTGTCAGCGTGGCCACCGCATTAGTGCCGTTCCTGGAACACGACGATGCCAATCGTGCCTTGATGGGATCGAACATGCAGCGACAGGCAGTGCCGTTGGTCACATCTGAAGCGCCGCTCGTTGGAACGGGCATGGAAGCGGTCGTTGCAAGGGATTCAGGGTATGTCGTGCAGGCGAAGCGGGCAGGAGTGGTGGAGAGTGTTGATGCCACCAGAATTGTTGTGCGAGCTGATGCGGGGAAAGATAGCCGCAAGCGCAACGACGCCGGGCTGGATGTGTATGACCTGATCAAATTTCAACGGTCCAACCAAAACACGTGCATTACCCAGACTCCCGTGGTGCGGATAGGTGAGCCGGTCAAAAAAAGCCAGGTCCTGGCGGATGGGCCGGCGATCGATCATGGAGAATTGGCGCTTGGGAAGAATGTCCTGGTCGCGTTCATGCCGTGGGGAGGCTATAACTTTGAGGATGCAATTCTTCTCAGCGAAAAACTCGTACGCGAAGATGCCTTCACATCGATCCACATCGAAGAATTTGAAGTGGAGGCGCGGGATACGAAGTTAGGGAAGGAAGAAATTACCAGAGACATTCCAAACGTCGGAGAAGAGGCGCTGCGGGATCTCGACGAGAGTGGCATCATTCGTATTGGAGCTGAGGTCAAGCCCGGGGATATTCTCGTGGGCAAGGTCACGCCGAAGGGCGAAACTCAGTTGACTCCGGAAGAAAAACTCCTGCGCGCCATTTTCGGTGAGAAAGCCGGCGACGTCAAGGATACATCCCTCACGGTTCCACCCGGCGTGGAAGGAATTGTCGTAGACGTGAAGATTTTTTCACGCAAGGGGATGGACAAGGACGAGCGCTCCAAGAGCATCGAGAGCGAAGATCACATGAAACTACAGCGGGATCACCAAGAGGAGCTGCGGATCATTGAGGACGAGAAGACCAAGAAAGTCCGAAAGTTACTCCTGGGCAAGGTCGTCGGTCGCGATTTGATGGACCCCGAAACAGGCGACGTGATCTTGAAGAAGAAGGGGAAACTAACCGCTGAGATTCTCAAGCGTCTACCCGACGACATGGTCCGGCACATCATCCTGAGCGATCCTGATGAACAAAAGGAATTGGAAGATGTCGAGCGAAGGGCGAAGGAGCAGATAGAGATTCTGCAGACGCTCTATGACGAAAAAGTCGGCCGGCTGAAGCGGGGCGATGAGTTGCCGCCGGGAGTGATCAAGCTGGTGAAGGTGTATATTGCGATGAAGCGCAAGATCCAGGTTGGTGACAAGATGGCCGGACGGCACGGCAATAAAGGCGTGGTGTCTCGCGTTCTCCCCGAGGAGGATATGCCGTATCTGCCTGATGGCACGCCTGTCGAAATTGTGCTCAATCCGTTAGGTGTTCCGTCTCGTATGAATGTGGGGCAGATCCTGGAAACCCATCTTGGTTGGGCCGCGCGCGCATTGGGCATCAAAGTGGCCAGCCCTGTCTTCGATGGGGCGTCCGAAAAGGAAATCAAGGAGTTGCTAAAAAAGGCGAAGATCTCGCCGAGTGGTCAGTCTCACCTCGTAGACGGTCGGACCGGTGAACCATTCGATAGTCCGGTCACCGTTGGGTTCATGTATGTGTTGAAGCTTCACCATCTCGTGGACGACAAAATACATGCGCGCTCCATTGGTCCATACTCGCTGGTTACGCAGCAGCCGCTTGGCGGAAAGGCGCAATTTGGCGGTCAGCGGTTGGGAGAAATGGAAGTATGGGCGCTCCAGGCTTATGGAGCCGCCTCCACACTTCAAGAGTTTCTTACGGTAAAATCGGACGATGTCCCTGGGCGGTCCAGAATGTACGAAGCTATCGTGAAGGGAGAGCCGTTTCTCGAGCCGGGCTTGCCGGAATCCTTCAACGTACTGGTCAAGGAACTGCAAAGTTTGGGTCTCGACGTCGAACTGGTCAAGTCGAAGGACTAAACCATCTGCCTGGTGTGGCGCATCTGGCCACGCCGGCATCACGGAAGGATTAAAACCTTGGAAGGCGTATACACATTATTTGAGAAGCCGCGTGATTCGGTGTCGTTTGATTCGATGCGGATTCGCATCGCCTCGCCGGAGAAAATTCGCAGCTGGTCATACGGCGAAGTGAAGAAGCCGGAGACCATCAATTACCGGTCGTTCAAGCCGGAAAAAGACGGGTTATTTTGTGCGAAGATTTTTGGTCCGATCAAGGACTGGGAATGCAACTGCGGCAAATACAAACGGATGAAGCACCGTGGCATCGTGTGTGACAAATGCGGTGTGGAAGTCATTCAATCGAAGGTGCGCCGCGAGCGAATGGGACACATCGAGTTGGCAGCTCCTGTGGCGCATATCTGGTTCCTGAAAGGAGTTCCCAGTCGTATCGGTACGTTGCTCGACATGAGCCTGAAGCAGTTGGAAAAGATTCTTTACTTTGAAAGCTACGTCATGGTGGATCCGGGAGCGACCAACATGAGCGAGAAGGAACTCGTGTCGGAAGACAATCTCCGGACGCTTCAATCAGAATACGGGTCCGGCTCATACAAGATCGGAATCGGAGCCGAGGCCATTCGCGAGCTGTTGCGAAAGATCGACATCAACGTCCTGTGGGATGAGTTACATGTGAAGGCGAAGGCATCGACATCGGCCGCCATGAAGAAGAAGTATGCAAAGCGCCTCAAAGTGATCGAAGCATTTCGTAAATCCGGGAACAAGCCTGAATGGATGATCATGGACGTCATCCCTGTATTGCCGCCGGAGCTCCGTCCGTTGGTCCCTCTGGATGGAGGCCGGTTCGCCACGTCGGACCTCAACGACCTCTACCGGCGCGTGATCAATCGAAATAACCGGCTTAAGCGCTTGATCGAGCTGAAGGCGCCCGGCGTCATCATCCGAAATGAAATGCGGATGCTGCAGGAAGCAGTTGATGCCCTGTTTGACAATGGGCGTAGAGGTCGGGCCATTCGTGGGCCTAACAAGCGCCCGCTGAAGTCGTTGAGCGATATGCTCAAGGGGAAACAGGGGCGATTCCGTCAAAATCTGTTGGGAAAGCGGGTCGACTATTCGGGCCGAACCGTCATCGTGGTCGGTCCAGAGTTGCGACTCCATCAGTGTGGGTTACCCAAGAAGATGGCGCTGGAGCTTTTCAAGCCGTTCATTTTTCACAAATTGGAAGAACGGGGCGCTGCCACCACTATCAAGAGCGCGAAACGACTTGTCGAAAAGGAACGTCCGGAGGTGTGGGATGTACTGGACGAAGTCATTCGCGAGCACCCTGTCCTGTTGAATCGAGCACCGACCTTGCACAGATTGGGCATTCAAGCGTTTGACCCTGTATTGGTCGAAGGCAAAGCTATCAGACTGCATCCTCTCGTATGCGCGGCCTTCAATGCGGATTTCGACGGAGATCAGATGGCCGTCCACGTGCCATTGTCCGTTGAGGCGCAAATCGAAGCCCGAGTGTTAATGATGTCCATCAACAACATCCTTTCTCCAGCCAGTGGAAAACCCATTTCTGTCCCGTCGCAGGACATGGTACTGGGCTGTTACTGGCTGACGAAAGAACGTCTTGGCGTAAAGGGCGAGGGCAAGGTGTTCGGTTCGCAGGAGGAAGTGCGCATTGCCTATGATGCCGGCGAGATGGGAGAGCATGCGAGAATCAAGGTGCGTATCAACGGCGCCCTCGTGCAAACGACCGTAGGCCGTGTCCTGTTGGGAGAGATTCTTCCTGACACCATCCCGTTCGCAGACGCCAACAAATTGATGACGAAGAAGGAAATGTCCAAGTTGATCGATGCCGTCTATCGTCAGGCCGGTCATCGTGAAACCGTGACATTTCTGGATAAGATCAAACATCTCGGGTTTCAATATGCGACCAGAGCCGGAATGTCGATCTGCATAGACAATATGCATATCCCGAGCAGAAAAGAAGATCTTATCGTGAAGGCCCAGCGCGAAGTGAATGAGATCGAAAAGCAGTATTCCGAGGGTCTCATTACGAACGGAGAGCGATACAACAAGGTCATCGATATCTGGGCGCACGTTACCGAGCAGGTGGCGAATGAAATGATGAAGGAACTAGGTGCCGGAGGTGATCCTGGGAAGGCGGAATCCTTCAATCCGATCTTCATGATGGCGGACTCGGGAGCCCGGGGCAGTTCACAGCAGATTCGACAATTGGGCGGCATGCGGGGATTAATGGCGAAGCCGTCTGGGGAGATCATTGAGACTCCGATTACGGCCAACTTCCGTGAGGGGCTGACGGTCTTGCAATACTTTATTTCCACGCACGGCGCCCGTAAAGGTCTTGCCGATACCGCCCTCAAGACAGCCAATTCGGGGTATTTGACGCGTCGACTTGTCGATATTTCTCAGGATGTGATCGTGGGCGAGGAGGATTGCGGAACCAGCGATGGAATCGTGGTGAGTGCCCTGGTGGAGGGTGGAGAAATCATTCAACCGTTGGAAGAGCGTGTCCTGGGTCGGTTGGCGGCAGAGGACATTCGTGATCCTGTGACCGGCGAGATTATTGTGTCTTTGAACGAGGAGATCGATGAGGAGCAAGCCCGATCGGTCGTTGAAGCCGGCGTGGACCGGGTGAAAATACGCTCGGTCTTGACGTGTCAATCCAGAAGAGGAGTCTGCCGTCTTTGCTATGGGCGCGATCTTTCGAGAGGGCGACTCGTTGAGCGAGGAGAGCCAGTTGGCGTTATCGCCGCACAATCGATCGGTGAGCCTGGCACGCAGCTGACCATGCGCACATTTCACATCGGCGGTACAGCCAGCAAAGTGGTTGAGCAAACGGTCTTGGAAGCCAAACATGCCGGGCACATCAAGTTCATGAGTTTTGATGCAAAAAAGAATGCGGATCTACACAACGGTGGGATTGCCGTGCGAAACAAGGATGGCGAATGGGTTGTGATGAACCGTAATGCCAAGATTGCCATTGTGGACGACACCGGACGCGAGCGTGAAAAATACCCTGTCGTCTACGGAGCAAAAATCAAGCTCAAAGACGGCGAGCGGGTCGAAGTTGGGAAGAAGCTGGTGGAGTGGGATCCCTATTCGCTGACAATCTTGACGGAAGTTGGCGGTAAAGTCGCCTACGGCGATATTCTCGAAGGTGTCAGCATGAAGGAAGAGTTCGACGAAGTGACCGGCCTGTCACGCAAGGTTGTCATCGAACAGAGCGGCGCCACTTTGCGGCCTCGCGTTTCGATTAAGGATGAAAGTGGGAAAACCGCGAAGCTGGCAGGAAGTGGGGCAACGGTCGCACGATACCTGCTGCCGGTCGGCGCGCATATCCTGGTCGAAAAGGGCGCAATGGTCCATCCCGGCGATGTCCTCGCCAAGATTCCGCGAGAAACAACGAAGACAAAGGATATCACGGGTGGTCTCCCTCGCGTGGCGGAATTGTTCGAGGCCAGGAAGCCGAAGGAACAAGCCGTCATCAGTGAAATCGACGGTGAAATCTCTTACGGC
>JBEVJJ010000181.1:0-12950 GCA_040510255.1 Nitrospiraceae bacterium
AGCTACAGACTGTACGCAAGAGAGGAGGATAGGCTGCTGAGTCCGTCCGAGTTCAGGCCCGCTCCAGTCTCATGTCAGATCGAACCGGCGCGGACTTGAGTATGCGCTGGTCAGCGGATGGGCCTTCAGCACCCTCTCTCGAAAAAATCTCTGTTCGCCAGGACGAACTCCATGCGGATTGGAGCTATGTCGATGGATGGAAAACCAGACTCGATCTTAGTGGATAGGAGTTTGTCTTACCGCTGCGAATACCAGCGAAAGCCTTTTTGCTCGGTGAAAGTCGTTGGGGGCGGGCCGCCGGGCTTTTCGAGGAGCAGCACTTTGAAGTCGATCAAACCGAACCAGGCAGGGTCGGCAATGTCATGGTAGTGACAGCCTTGCAGCTTCGCGAGGAGGTCGCCGAGTGTCTGCTTCAATTCGCTCTCGCTATACACACGAACGGAGAATGGTTTGCCCAGGGCCTGACAAAACCGTTGGATGGTGTAGGCAGCGCCTGTACACAGAACCTTGGTATCCGGCTTGATCGCCAGAAATTGTGGCAGGGACAGGTACCGTTCCTGGAAACCGAGCCAACGGACTGCCTGGCGCAAGTGGCCGTATTGGACTTCATATTCGGTGTGATGCGGAAGCTTCACCGGGGCGGGCCAGCCTTCTTCGATTCCAAACTCGGTCAAGAACGCGCGACCCCCGGGTTTCAGCACTCGCCAGAGCTCAGCCACAAATCGAAGGGGGCCGAGATTAAAGATCACGTCATCCGGAGGTTCAGGGCCGAGTTGCAGGCTAAGGCGACGAATCCACTCCAGTGCTTCTTGATGCTGTGACGTGTCACCCTTGCCGGCTTTGATTTCTCTGCCGGTCAACTTGACGGGGGTCATATCGGCCATGTTTTCATTGTCGACCACGAGGTCCACGGAACTGTCTTTGAACGGCAGCCATTCGCCATTTGCCTGAGTCCCTTTGGCGGTCCAGCCACCGGCACGGGCGCGATTGACCTGCAGTTTGAGGAAAGGGCGAGTAATATCCAATGAGACGTACTGAATTCCCTGCTTTTCGAACGGCAGGAGTTCCAGTCCGAATTCGCGTGCGAGATATCCCAGGCCTCCGCCGACCTCTACGATGACTTTCGGCTTGGGTTTGAACCATCCGAGACGCCGGAGTTGCCGCATGAGCATCCGGCCGTAGGTTGTTCCGCCCAACGCCTCGCTTGGCTCTCGGAACAGATGTGACACCGTCGTTTCGATCAGGTCGAAGTGGCCATCATCTTCACCGCTCTCCTTGAGTCCATGCATGTGAAAATCTGCCAGGTGATCTTCTCCCTCAAAATGTTCTTCCCCTGACCACCCTTCGCGTATCTGCTGAAGTAAGAGATCCCATTTGGCCTTATGCCGATGACCACCAGGAGGCTCAGCTCCAAAATAACAGAGCGAATAGTTTGGCAAAGACCATCGTTGGAGATGCCATTCTCCAGGTTGGCCGTCCGGGCCGCATATTTTCGATCCATATTTCTGAAGGAGGGCAGCCACCGTAATGTGGCCGTTCATCGCAGTCAGCATTTCGATACCTGATTGGTTGAGCCGAACAAGCGGATAGGTGTCGTCGAGCGGAGCGAGCCACCATTCGTCATAGTCATGCTGATAGGCGACGAGATCCGGAATCCGCCAGGCCCGAAGAGTAAGAATCTCTTCAGTCAGGCAGATCGGTTCCTGGACTGCGGCGGCTGGCTTCATGGTCGGTCAAGAAAAGCACAGTACACGACGGTCCCGGTCTCCCGCAACAAGACCCATTTCCTGCGTTTTTTTAAAGGGACGTAAGGGTGGCGAAGCCTGACTTGGGAAAATTGTGGACGAGGTCAGGTTTGAGAAGGAAGATTTGTCGCATCGGTGACGACAATCGCACCGCGCATGATCGGATGAATCCTGCACTGATAGCCATAGCGACCGGGGGGTAGGTTAGGGATGGCGAAGCTTCCTCCAGGATCCACTGATCCGGAATCGAATAGACAGCGCTCGCCTTCTTCAAAACACCCATCATGCGTCACCGTGTGATGCGTCGGAGTAGGATTATCCCACTGGATAGATGCCCCACTCGCGACTGTGACAGCCGAAGGCACGTAGTATGGGGAGCTGCTATCCATCAATACGCGACCTTGCGGCGGCGTGGCGCTCGATAGCCCGACCGAACAGAAGAGACCCAGTATAATGTCGCAGATAAATCTTGTTTTAGTCATGGTCATCAAGGCCCTCAATATCTCAATAATCCCCTGCTACGTCAGAGTCAAGATTCGTGCGAAGGATTCCGTGAGGGCATTCAACGTCTGCTGTATTGTCGATATTTTATGGATGTCTGTCGATTTCTGCTTCAATTCTAAAAAAGGCCCAGACCACCCTCAATCATTCTAACACGAACGCGTAAAGAACTCTTGACGGCGGCAGGCCATTAATAAGATCCTGCGGCACGCAAAAAGGACGCCAGTACGTTGCGCATGCGATCCATTCTGGTCTGCCCAACAGTCATCATACTCGTGCTGAAGAGCCTCACGATCTGTCACGCCTTTTCGATTGTATTTCCTGAGGAAAAACATATTCTTCGATCTGGACAGCAAATCCCGATCATGGTCCACGTCGAGCCGGGAGTCGGGTTGCGTCAGGTTCGATACTACTGGTACAGAGAGGACGAAGAGCCATTGGGGACCCAGCATGCAGAGGCGGCGCTGGTTGGAACTATCGCCTCGACCCCGACCTACGGCGGTATGCTGAAGGTGCCTGCTGAAGCGCTGGGGCTTATGCGTCTGCTGGCAGTGGGGGATGTGACCGGCGGTCGATTGGCGGGGCGAGAGGATTTCGATGAACGAGTGGTTCATGTGCAGCCATCCGCCGAGCTGCTGGCGATCGAATTCGGTGTGGAAAAGCCGTGGCGACTGACCACGATAGGCAGGATCATTCCCCTCACGGTCATTGGCCAGTTCGCTGATCAACTGGAACGACAGCTGACCGGGGGTTCCACCGGCAACCTGTATTCCTCTTCTAACGAGGACGTGGTCCGTGTCACCTCCGACGGTTTGGTGCAAGTGATGGGCAATGGGAAAGCGGTGCTCACCGTCGGGAACGGAGGGGTAGAGGGAACTTTGGACGTGATTGTGACGGCTGACGCTGAACCTAATCGACCGCCCGTTGCGCGGGTATCGGATCAGATTATCGCCAAGGCCAGTTCGGTGGTGACCCTCAACGGTCTCGAAAGTAGCGACCCCGACGGAGACCCGCTTCGGTATGAATGGAAACAAACTCGAGGAAACAAAGTCACACTCATGAACATGGACGAGGCGAAGGCGACGTTTATCGCCCCGCCGGTATCCACTAGGAAGTTCTTCCAGTTCAAGTTCCGTGTGACGGACATGCGTGGTCCCGACATCGTGAAGGGAGCAGACAGCCAGTCGAAAACGGTGGATGTGTGGGTAGAACCATGACGCGGCAAGAAGTTATCCTTCATCATCAGCAAGACGGTTGCAAGAGGTTCCTCGTTCATGCTAGATGGTGGCCCGAAGTCGGTGAAACTGCTGTGAAGCTGACCCGAGAGGAGGACGTGCGATGGCGAAGAAGAAAAAGAAGCCGATGAAAATGAAAAGAAAAGCGAAGGCCGCCAAGCCGGCACGCATGAAAAAAATGTCTGCAAAGAGGACGACCAAAAAGACCTCGCCTAAACGTTCGCAAGCCTCCAAGAAGCGGGCAAAGAAATCGCCCGCTGTCGCCAAGAAGGCCAAGACATCGGCCACTGTCGCCAAGAAGCCGGCCACCTCGGGAAAGAAACCAGTGAAAGGGTTTGTCCCGGAAGAGAAGCCGGCAAAACCGACTGCCGCAACGGCGGCGAGGATGGAAGTCGAGCCCAAGCCGAAGGCTAAACAACTCGATCTAGACGCAGAGGAGATAGGCGAAGATATCGAAGAAGAGATTGCGGAAGAGGTCGAAGAGGATATGCAAGAGGAATTGTCACTCGACGATGAAGACGATGATGTCGACTATCTAGAAAAATCTGAAGATCTGCTCGACGATGGTGATGATTACCGCACACATTAGACATCTCATCCATCGAGAGGCTGATTCTTTTTTCGAGTGACCATCCTCTATCCAGGCCATGTCGCTGGTGTTCAGTTGGGAACCAGCCTCTGGAAGAGATTCTCGCATGCAACAGGGAGGAGGCGGACTGTGGTCTTGTCGGCCACCAGCAGACGGTCCGCCGGATAGTCCGATCAGACCTCCCTCCCCAGTCATCATTGCTTCATGAGCCACTTTCTTTTTGTTGCCGGAGCTCTCCGCGAGAGAACCTCTCAAGAGAGCGCGGAATGCCAATTATCGGCCGGCATATGGGGGCTTCGGACCTCGCTGATCACAGATAATCTGAAGAGGTTTCTTGCAGAAGAGTCCCACGGTCTGGTGTATGTCCTCAAAAAGGGTATCTGCGCCGACTTCGCAATCCTCTCACCGGTTCTGCCGTTTGCAGCAATGGATGATTTCCTCAAGGATGATATGCGAGCGGAGGCGCGATTCGGATTTGTCCGCATCAAGGTAAGACACCGGTGGAATTCTTCCGTGTCCCAGTGTCAGACTCTTTTGCAACAAATCCTGAATGTTCCGGAGCAGGCCGAATTCAACCGACGACTCAGCCTGGGTATGCATCGATTGACCGAGTCTGAATATCGGGCGATTGTGAATGGGCTGAATGGGAATGCCCTTGCAGAATGATGAAAAGGGTTCCCCAGCTCTATGGGTGTTAGAACCCTTCAGGGTGAAGAGGCGCGCCTTGCCGGCTAGAGCCTGTGTCCGGTCATCCGTTGATAGGCTTCCTCGATCGTGCCGACTTCGGATATTTCCACATTCAGTTCCAATCCCAGACGCACGAGATCCCAGTCCGGGTTGTGCAATTGGCCGGCTGGAATAAGGATGGTTCGGTAGCCTTCGCGGGTTGCGGCGCGAACCTTGTCAGGGACGGATCCTACCGGCCCCACGGCGCCATCTGGATTGATAGTTCCTGTCAATGCGACGCCACGATTGATGGTGTCTCCCTTGAACAGAGCGATGAACCCTACAGCCATGGCGGCGCCTGCGCTGGGACCATCACTGCCGGTAGCCATGTAGGCAATTCCGATCGCGGTGACGGTACCGGAGTGTTGCACAGATGGGGTGCGTTCGATGGCAAACCGAAAGGCTGCGGACATGGACGTTAGATTGTCATGCCCCAACACGACGTTGCCGATTTGCCATTGGAGAGTAGCCGGGACGGGAGTCGGCTGTTGATCCCATCGCAGGAGTAAGACTTCAAACACCCCCAGGTTGTTTGACTTCGTCGCGGCAAGAATGGGAAGTTCGACGATGTGCGCGGAAAGGGCGGGCAGAGGCCTGATCACCTGGAGAATGACCCACATCGTCACGAGGGTCATTCGAATGGGATATGCGACAAGCATGGGGCTGAGCGCGTCTGGCCGGAAGGCCATTCAAGTCTACCAAACGTGCGGAGAGTGTAAAGCGTGTGGCTGGAAGATGGCCGCTCCGGTCTTAAAATTGAGCAGACCGATCGCATGCACACGATGGTGAGTATCGTACGGCAGATCCTGGGTCTCTCCTTTCTCCTTCATGTGCATTTCGTATTATTCATGGCCGCCGCATCGGCGACCGGAAGCGCGTGTCAAGAACACCGAAACGGAGACACAGGTGATACGTCGCTCACCTTGCACTTGAGCGGTTGTTCAGAGGAGGAGCGCACGGCGCGGGCGTTACGGGCTGATCAGATTCTGACGGCCTTGAAGAAAGGTATGGCTGTGGACCTCTCGGGCGTGACCGTCCAAGGCGATCTTTTTTTGGACGAGCTGCCGGTTATCGATGCTGAAAAAGCCCTTGCCCTGTCGGCGGAGGACAGAGCGAGACTTCAGAAGGCAGGCGCGCGCTCGATTCGTTTGGTTCCGGCAATGCTCTCCATCCGGGACTCTGTTGTCGAGGGAAGGGTCGGTCACCGGTCGAAAGATGGCCTGCTTGTCATCGCAGGTCCCGTCCTTCTCATGAACACTCGATTTGAAAGAGCCTTCGACTTGTCGCGGACGGTGTTTCTGGGGAATGTCGATTGCTCATCCGCTGTCTTTCTTCAAGAAAGCTATTTCGTGCAGGGCCAGTTCCAACAGCCCGCCCTCTTCGCCCAGGCGAGGTTTGGTTCCCATACGAGATTTCATCGGGCAGTCTTTGCAGGAGGGGCAATATTTGATCGGGCTCGTTTCAGCGGATTGACAGAGTTTTTGGAGGTATCGTTCGATCAGATTGCAAATTTTTCCGGGTCCCAATTCCTATCTGGAACGGGATTTTCCGGGAGCCGGTTCAATGGGAAGGGAGACTTCACCGGCGCGATTTTTGAGGGAGATGTCTACTTTTTATTCGCTTCTTTTAAGGCGGGGGCCGGATTTGGCCGGGCGCAGTTCCGATCCGTTGCTGATTTTTCCGATGTTGAAATGGTGGGAGATTGCGACCTGGCAGGAGTGGTCTTCACCAAGCCGCCCCGGCTCCCACGTTCCCTTCAGGCAGAACTCTCACGTTCACTCTCTGCACAGAGCTGGATATCTCAAAACGCGGTCACCCTGTTGCTGTTTCTGCTGTCCTTGGCATTGGTTGTATTCCTATTCAGCTTGAAGTAACGCGGGTGAACCCCCATATATAGATTTATGGACTTGCCGGTACCCCTATAAGCTGCTATAAGGTAACAAATTCCCAGGGGTCAGACGCCGAGGCGGGATGGACCAAACCGAGCTTTCCTATCAAGTCAGAATCGAAAATTTCGAAGGGCCGCTGGATCTGCTTCTCCATCTCATCAAGAAAAACGAAATCAATATTTACGACATTCCCGTTGCCCTCATCGCGCAACAGTATCTGGATTACCTGTCGGTCATGAAGGAATTGAATCTCGCGGTGGCGGGAGAATTTCTCGTCATGGCTGCCACGCTGCTTCACATTAAGTCGCGAATGTTGTTGCCGGAGGAGGAAGCACCGGACAAGGAAGAGGATGGCCCGGATCCACGTGAGGAATTGGTGCGTCGTCTCCTCGAGTACAAACAGTTCAAAGAAGCGGCGTCTCAACTGGATGGACAGGAGCGCCTCTGGCGAGAGATGTTTGCGCGAGAATCGGTTCCTTCCATTGAGCTCAAATCAGATGAAGCCTTGTTGGAAGATGTGTCTTTGTTCAGTTTGGTAGATGCCTTGCAAGAGATGTTGGCCCGCAACCCGGGCAAACTGATGGTCGAAATTCTCCCTGATAATATGACTGTCCGGGATCGTATGAACGCCATTATTGAAATGCTGGAAGGCCAAGAGACGGTGCCGTTCACCTCGCTATTCGATATCTCGAGTCATCGCATTGTCGTCATCGTGACCTTCCTGGCTTTGTTGGAACTTATTCGTATACGTGTCGTGAGGGTATTCCAAAGCGAGATCTTTGGCCCAATTCTCCTATCACCCGCCTTTACTGCCGTAACTGAGGGCGATCCAGCCGAAGATACGGAATGGAGGAATGTATGATTGCCGGTACAGCTCAGGTGGTGGACGATGCCGTCGACTTGAAGGAGCAAACAGCAGACCCGTCGGTGGAGGAAATGGACACTGACGGTAAGGTCAACCTGAATGGGCATTATGACAATGGTGCCCCGGTCGCAAATGACGTTCCGTCGATCTCGGAGACGCGAGAGCTTCGGGGCATCCTGGAGGCGTTGTTGTTTATGTCGGCTGAGCCACTTCCCATGAATCGCCTGATCTCATTGTTGGGCGCCGTGTCTCAGCAGGAAGTCGGGCATGCGCTGCTCAGCCTGAAACACGAATATGAGCAGGAGGGGAGGGGGTTGCATCTCGCAGAGATTGCCGGAGGCTATCGTATTCTCACCAAGCCGGATTATGCGCCCTGGATCAAGCGCCTGGAAAAGGTCAAGGCGCCTCCCAGGTTGTCCCGTTCTGCGCTCGAGTCACTCGCGATTGTCGCGTACAAACAGCCGATCGTGCGGGCCGAAATCGAACAGATCCGTGGCGTGGAAACATCCGGTGTATTACGAACATTGCTCGATCGTAAGCTGGTCCGTATTGTGGGACGAAAGGAGGAGCCGGGTCGTCCGATCATGTATGGCACGACGCGATTCTTCCTCGAACATTTCGGGCTGCGCGATCTTTCTCAATTGCCGCCGCTCCGTGAGGTCAAAGAACTGGGGGAGTCGGAGCAAGCCATGCTTCCCATGGATGAAGACGGGGATTTTCCGCCGGTTTTGAAGGGATTGAGCTCATCGAATGAGATGGAACTGCCGCTGGATACCGACGAGATCGGAATCACTCGTGCGAATGACGATAGTGAACTGCAGGAGGATCCGGCAGGGACTGTCGTCTCACCCGCCGGACCATGATCATGCCGGGACGTGACTATGGGCATCCAACGGGAACGAAACCCGTGCCGAACATCCTTGACAAGGTGACCCACCTCGTATTGTCATAAAAAGAGTAGCTGGGCGCGCGAAAAGTGCGAGTGGTAGGGTCGCTTCCATACGAAGGATCCGTTCCGAAAAAGAATCCACCTCGACTCTTCTCGTTGAGACGAATCCATTCTCCATACATCGCGCACACCTCACTTTGAATCGAACCAGCCAGCGTGGTACTGCTGCGCCAATCGCTCGCCCAATCAGGCACGGATTTCATGTTCCGCATTGCTCCTACAGGAGTATCGTAGGAGAACGCTTCCGAACGATATGGATCGTCATAGTGAGGCGTCGCATCCCTGGGTGTAGATAGTCTCTCCGATTGGGGAATAGACGGCACAATGGAAAGTGGTTTCAGTTCTTTCGGCTGGCAGCCGGGACGCTCTTTATTCGTATAGAGAGAGGTTCCATCCGGCCCGGGACACTCCCACACCTCACTCTCTGATGATTCCACTGGCTGAGCGATCACGGATAGCGGCAGTAATACCGCCAGTGTGATCAATAACACGTGTCGTGGCAACATGAGACACCTCCGATCGGTTTCACATTACGCAGCATCACTCTCGTCACCGAGGCCTTCGTTTTGCAGAGCTTATGATATTAACGCAAGGAATTCCCATACACCTTAGGAGGGGACTCTCGGGATGTGAAGCTCGCCGCCCTAGAATGCGCTTCCGTCCAACCAGGTTCCGAGATTCCTCAGGCATCCGGTAGGACGAAGTGGACCGACGGAGAACCCGCTCGTCGCCTTGACTCGGTTCTTTCGGCTTTGTTAGACTGCACGATCCAAGTCATTGAAAGTTCCAGGTTCTTTACCTAATAGCGCCACGAGGAATACTATGATCAAGGCCTGGCTTCTTGAGGAAGAATTTCGCGTCCGGCACTGGGATGTACGCGCGGAAGGGTTGCATGGCGAGTGGGGCGCCGGTGACTCCGTAGCAGAGGAAGAGGACCTCCCTCCGGCTCCCACCAGCTTGACCGCAAAGCCGGGTAATGGACGCATTGTGCTGACTTGGGAGCCTGTACCTGAGGCCATGTACTATAACCTTTACTTCCAGACCACCAAAGGCGTCCAAATCAAGTTCTCAGAGCTCACCCGCCCGATCGCGAGCCAGGATGATTTCAAGTCGGTAATCGGCGTCAAGAAGGAGAAGGCAACCTGCCTCGAAGGCGCCACCTCTCCCTATGTTCATGACGACCTCGCCAATGGCAGCTGTTATCACTACGTCGTCACGGTTGTAACGCCGAAAGGGGAGAGCCCTGAATCGCAAGAGGCGATGGCGATTCCGGCTCCCTATATGATTGCCAAGGTATTCGGCCAGGAAGGGGTGGAAGATGGAGAGGTGAGTTCACCAACCGGAATTACCATTGATAAAGACGGTCATATTTATGTCGCGGACACGGACAATCATTCGATCCAAAAGTTCGATAAGGAAGGCACGTTCATTGCCCGATGGGGGGGTGAGCCCGGCTCGCAAGAAGGCGCCTTCTACTATCCGCGCGGACTCACGAGCAATGCGGACGGTCACGTCTATGTCGCAGACACCGGTAACAATCGCGTCCAGCGGCTTGATGCCGATGGCAATTCTATGAAGTCATGGGGCAAGTTCGGCTTCGCGTGGCGTGGCGCCGACTTGAACAAGTTCGACGCCCCATGGAGCGTCACCACCGATCTGGCTGGCAACATTTACGTGACCGATACAGGGAATGCGAGGATTCAGAAGTACAAAGGGGACGGGACGCCTCTCTTGAAGTGGGGTCGGGATGGAAGCTTTGATGGCGCCTTTTTCTTCCCGCGCGGCATCGCGGTCGATTTCGTAGGCAACATCTATGTCGCGGACGAAGGGAACAACCGGATTCAAAAGTTCGATACGCGTGGCAGTTTCCTGGCCAAATGGGGTCGAGAAGGGAGCGGCCCCGGGCAGTTCAAGCAACCGTGGGGTGTCGCCTGCGATGCCGTGGGAAATGTGTATGTGGTGGACCAAGGGAATCATCGCATCCAAAAATTTGATGCCAACGGGTCATTCCTGTGCGCCTGGGGCAACCGGGGTAAAACGGAAGGCCAGCTCAATTTCCCTTCCGGAATTGCGGTGGATAAAGAAGGGGCGGTCTATGTCGTCGACAGCGGCAACTATCGCGTGATCAAATATGTCGCGACGGAAGAAGAGTTGAAACGTGGGAAGGAGCAAAAGTCGCCCCAGGAGCCATCGAAGTATCCGAGTCCGAGTGATGTGATTGTGAAAGCCGGTGATACCGAAGTCTTCTTGAGTTGGATGGAAGTGCCTGGAGCGATTTCATACAACGCGTACTTCAACACGCAACCCGACCTCACGATTCAAACGGCTACCAAGATTGAAGGCGTGACATCTCCCTATAACCACTCAGGTCTCACCAACGACACACCCTATTTTTATGCCATCACCGCGGTCTATGAGGATGAGACGGAGAGTGTCCTGTCGAAAGAAGTGACCGCCACTCCGGTCCTCATCGACATTACGGCGCCGCAAACCCCCAACGCGGTGATCAATCACGGCGCGTTCATGACCAATTCACCGGAAGTCGTCGTTACCATCTCGGCTGACGACCTGGATACGGGAGTCGCCTCGTACTTCATGTCTGAGAGTCCTATGACACCGATGGCCGGAACGCCGGGCTGGGTGGACGTGACCCCCGCATTGAAGTTCGGCGCGATTGTCCCGTTTATTCTTTCTCTGGGAGACGGGCAAAAGACGTTGTATGTGTGGTTTAGAGATGTCGGTAATAATATCTCCACTCCGGCAAGCGCCACCATTCTCGTTAATACCTCGGGCTACTTGTGTGTCTCCAAATGGGGCAAGCCGGGACGTGGCGCGTCGTTGTTGCACGGCGGCGAATTCATCGCGCCCATGTATGGCCTCACCATCGATCAGCAAGGCAGCATCCTTGTCGTCGACAACGGCAACAACCGGGTGCAAAAGTTCGACAATGCCGGGAATTTCATTATCCTGTGGGGAAATTTCGGTTCTGCCAATTCCAATTTTCACAATCCGACCGGCATCGCGTGCGATGCGAAGGGCGATGCCTATGTCGTCGACACCAACAATCATCGAGTTCAGAAATTCGACGGCAAACTCGGCGGGTACATCATGAAATTCGGGTCGCGCGGGAACGGCGAAGGCCAATTCAATGCGCCCTGGGGGATTGCGATCGATCGGGTACGAGGATACATCTACGTCGTCGATAGCGCCAACTTCCGGGTCCAAAAATTCGATATGACCGGGGAATTCATCATGCAGTGGGGAAGCTTCGGCAATGCGGACGGACAGTTCTATTTTCCTCGTGGCATTGCCGTCGACCAGTCGGATGGATCGGTGTATGTGGTCGACATGGGCAATCACCGCATCCAGAAGTTCGATACGAGTACCAATGTGCTCCCCCAGCTCATCACGAAATGGGGGGGGTCGGAACCCGGTCACGCGAGCAGTCCGCTGGCGCAGGAAGCCGGCCAGCTCCGGTCCCCATGGGGAATTGCCGTCGATGGAGCCGGAAGTGTGTACGTCACCGATACCGGAAACCATCGAGTCGAGAAGTTCGATCGCGACGGTAATTTCATCACACAGTGGGGTGGATACGGGAATGGTGAAGGGCAATTCAATTTTCCCTATGGCATCGGAGCCGACGCCAGAGGAAGCGTATTCGTCGTCGACAGCGGCAATACCAGAGTGCAGCAGTTCATGCCGGCCGAGGAAGGCGGCGAGCGCCTCCAGGAAGCGGCCGAAGTGGCTGCTGAACTGGAGAAGGTTGAAAGGACCGGTACCCTCTAGATCATGCGAGATCCGAAGAGAGTGAGTCTCACGGGGGCTGTCCATGCTTGATAAGGAGATCCGAATCGGCCTGACGTACGATGACGTCGTGCTGGTGCCGGCAAAGTCGCAGGTGCTTCCCACCGAAGTAGATACGACCACCTTCTTTTCCCGCAATATCCCGATCAATATTCCTATCGTCAGTTCGGCAATGGATACGGTCACCGAGGCGCGGTTGGCCATTGCCATCGCGCGGGAAGGAGGAATTGGAGTCGTGCATCGGGTGCTTGCGCCGCAGGATCAGGCGGCGGAGGTGGACAAGGTCAAGAAATCGGAGAGCGGAATGATTTTAGACCCGGTGACGATTTCGCCGGACCAAACCATTCGTGACGCGCATGCGCTCATGCAGCGGTACCGTATTTCGGGCATTCCGGTCACCAAAAACCGGAAACTAGTGGGAATTCTCACCAATCGTGATCTTCGATTCGAGAATCGGATGGACCTCAAAGTATCGCAGGTGATGAAGCGGGATAAGCTCATCACGGCCCCGGAAGGGACCAGTCTCGAAAAGGCTCGTGAGATTCTCCATGAGCACCGGATCGAAAAATTACCCGTCGTCAACAAGCGGTATGAATTAAAGGGGTTGATCACCATCAAAGATATTGAAAAGCGCATTAAATATCCCA
>JBEVJJ010000182.1:0-5709 GCA_040510255.1 Nitrospiraceae bacterium
AAATTGGAACGACTTTATATCGATGTGATGAGTACCAGCCCATGATACGAGGATCGCTCTCACGGAGAGATATCGCCGTGCCGGCCTCTTCTCCTCCCTGTTTCGTATGAGGGTGACGAATATTCTCGTGATCAAGCTCCGGCACATTGGAGATGTGCTGCTTGCCACTCCTGTCCTCACGGCGCTTCGCGAGGCCTACCCCGATGCCAAGTTGAGCATCCTCATCAATCGTGGAACGGAAGAAATCCTCGTCCACCATCCGGCTATCGATGAGTTGATCATTGCGGAGAAAGGCGCGGTCGGCGCTCAACTGCGTTTTCTTGTCATGCTTCGTCGCAAGAGTTTCGACTGTGTGGTGGATCTGACCGACGGCGACCGATCCGCATGGATAAGCGTGATCACCGGATCACCCTTGCGGATTGGGTTTAATGCGGAACATCGGTGGAGAGGACTGCTCTACAGCCATGTGGCGACGCCGCTGCCTGAAGGCCTGCATCGGGTAGAGTATGATCTGGCCTCATTGCGACCCCTCGGTCTGACGCCGTGCCTGACTCGTCCCACCTTGTACATATCGTCGGACGACAGCGCGTCCGCCGAGCAGACGCTACGCGATCTCGATGTAGATCGCAATGGATCAAGGATGCTGGTCGTCATTCAGCCGGGGGCGAGGTATCCGCTCAAGGTATGGCCGTCGGAACGATTTGCGGAGTTGGCGGATCGACTCGCATCCGTGTTCAATTGCCGAATCCTCTTGGGCGGCGACAGCAAGGAACGTGATGTGGCCGAGTCGGTTCGACGACAAGCCGCCAGCAAGCCAGCGATCATTGCCGGACAGTTGTCTCTGTTACAATTCGCCGCCCTCCTCAAGCATTGCGCGCTTTTCGTCGGGAACGACGGAGGAGCCATGCACATAGCGGCTGCGGTCGATGTGCCGGTGGTGGCCTTGTTCGGACCAACGTATCCTTATCGATGGGGACCTCGAGGAAGCGTGAGTGAGGTGCTCTATAAGGGACTGGATTGTCGCGCGTGCTATCATCCGACATGCATTCGAGGTGAGCAGAACTGCATGCGAATGATTTCCGTGGACGAAGTATTTGCAGCATGCAGTCGATTATTACAAGGAGTTAGAACGTAACATTCATGTTAATGTTTAATATCATGAACGCCACGATGCGACGCGGGAGGATCGGGAGAATCCAGTGAAGCCTGTCATGATCGATCTGGGATGCGGAAAAAATAAGCGGCCGGATACGTTTGGGTTTGACTGCCGGTTTGAGACGGGGGTGAATGCGCTCTGCGACATCGAACGTCCGTTGCCGCTCAAAAACGATTCAGTGGATCTCGTCCACCTCAGTCACGTCATGGAACATCTGCGGGACTTGATCGCATTTATGGAAGAGGTCTACCGAGTGTGCAAGCCAGGGGCTGAGGTTCACGTGGCCGTGCCCTATTACACTTCGCGCGGCGCATTCCGAGATCCGACGCACGTTCGATATATCACCGAAGATACGTTTCAATATTTTGAGCAACCGACGGACTACGGTGTTCGCACCAATTTTCGGATCGAGGCCATCAGGTATGACATGAGGAAACCATTTCGGCATTGGCCCGAATATCTGCAGAAGCGCTTCCGACGCTATCTGTGGAATGTGGCCGATAATATGTACGTCACGCTTCGTGTCGTCAAGACGTAACGCGCATACCGCACCTCGAATCCGGATCCAATGTCATGAATGTATTGTTTCTGACAGATCCGGCACTCGACTATCTGGCCGACCAGATCTATATCGGTCTCTGCAAAGTTCTGGGCTGGCGGAATATTTTTGACTTTCCCCCAAAAGCTGCGTATCACGATCCTGCATCGCGCGTATCCTACCTCCCGCAAAATCCAGGACACGACGCGAGTGCTGATGACCTTATCTGTAGAATTCGGGACCATCGGATAGATCTGGTGCTCGTATCATCGCCCCGGCGCGGACCGTTGGAGGCCTATCATCTGTTGGCCAAGCATGTGAGGTTTCCACCGACGATATTGCTTGATGGCGAGGATGACAGCCGTATCCGAGCCGATCTCTATCGCTCGGTCGGGGCAGGGTTATATTTCAAACGCGAACTAAAGCCTTCGATCACCGCTAAGCGTTCCGGACTCCGGTCCTGGTGGACAGGCTCTCAAAGTGATCCGGATCAATTCCTCCGTATTCATCCCTTGTCGTTCTCGGTGATAGAAATCCCTGTCCACCCCCCGGTTGCAACGCCTCCGGATATCGACATCTCGTTTGCGGGACGCGCGTCGCATCGAAAACGAGTCCGCGCAGTCAATCTCTTGCGTCGTTCGGCGGATATTCGTTTCGAAGGCGGTGTCTATATCGATTCGAGGGATCGACGATCGAAGTTAGGGGAGTCTCTGTGCGATGTCGTCAGGGCCAAGCTGTGCGGAGATCCCCCGGCGCCGGTGGCGGAACGGGGACGCAGGCTTGGTACCGACGAGTATCAGGCGCTCCTTCGTCGGTCGAAAATGGCGCTCTCGATTCGTGGCGGGGGCTTTGACACGATCCGATACTGGGAAATCGTGGCGTCCAAGATATTGCTGATCTCTGAACCGCCGGACATCCTGATTCCCGACAACTTCGAACATGGGGTTCATGCCATGTTTTGTCGATCTGACCTGCGTGACCTTCCTGCGTTGGTCCGGCGTCTGCGAGACGACGATGCAGTGAGAAGCCGAATGGTCAACGCGGCTTTCGAGCATCTCACCGCATTTCATACCTCGGAGCGGCGTGCGACTTATCTATTGGACACGTGCCGAAGATTGCTGTGAGCACCGAGTGAAATCCGTAAGCCTGGTCATCGCGCTCTATAATCAGGTCGACTACACCCGACGGTGCATCGATTCGATCGTCCGATGCACTCGGAATCCCTATGAATTAATCCTCGTTGACAACGGTAGCATGGACGGAACCGCCGAACTGTTGAAGACAGTGCACGCGACGGTCATCGCCAACGAGAAGAATCTGGGATGTGCCAAGGCCTGGAATCAGGGTATTCGTGCCAGTCATGGAGAGGTTGTCGGCATTCTCAATAACGACATCGTGGTCACTCCGGGATGGATGGAACAGCTGGTCGCCTTTATGGAGAGCGGGTCCTATGGAATTGTGTGTCCGTCCGCTCGGGAGGGACCGCTGAGTTATGATCTCGATGCCTATGCCGGCGCCTTCACACGGGCGTGTCGAGCGGCCGTTCGCCGTGATTTGTATGCCCCCTGTATGGTGATCGACCGGTCCGTGTTCGATCGCATTGGGCTCTTGGATGAAGGGTTTTCCTACGGCGGTTGTGAAGACACGGATTTTCGCTGGCGAACGGAAGCGGCAGGTTTTTCTGTGGCAATGACGGGATCTGTGCTCATTCACCATTTTTCAATGGTAACCCAGAAAGCCGTCAAAAAATCGGAAACGGATCAGTATTGGAACCAGAACATGGCCCATTTCCAGAAGAAATGGGGAAGAACGATTCGGGGAAACTGGTTTCAACGGCGGTGGACCGATTTGAGAGAGAAATGGATCAAGCGGAGCGAATTGCGAAGATTCGGCCATACGCTCGTCGAGAAAATTGCCTCATGAAGGGACGGCGGATCGAATGTGAGTGTGGTTGGTTGCCAGGCCTACCCGCGGGGTCCATCCGCGCGTATCGATCCGAGACGGCCGCTATGGCTTGTCCGTGAAAATCGTCATCGCCGCCTGGCATCTCAAAAATCCGACCGTCGGTCTGGGTCGCTATGCCAGAGAATTGATCGAGGCGATCGGCCGCGTTGATTCCACAAACGATTATGAAATCCTCATGCCGGAGGCGGAGCATCAATTCCCGCGTCGACCGAACATACGCTACCGGCTGATTCGCTTTCCCTTTTTCAGGCGACGGTTCTGGGAGCAGGTCGCGCATCTCCGTGCCGGGCTCTACGACCTTCTGCACTTCCCCTATGATTCCTGTGTGGCCTGGAAGCGTGGCAAATTTATCGCGACCATTCATGATGCGAAGCCCCTCCTGTTTCCAGAGCTTCGATCGAAGGTCAGCCTAAACTCCAGAATTGAACACCTGCTGGTGGGAGACCGACGGGCTAAGATCGATCACGTCATCACGAGTTCGGACTCCTCGCGGCGAGACCTCATCCAGCAACTCGAAGTGCCTGCGGGCCGGATTACCGCGGTACCGCTGGGGATCGACAGCTCCCGTTTTCATCCTGTTGCGACGGCACAGGCAGGCGTAGCAAGGCCCTATGTGATGTCCTTGGCCGGGTCGGATCCGACCAAGAATATCGTCAATCTGGTCCGAGCATTTGCCGCCATGCCGGAACCTCTCCGGCGCATCTATGATTTGGTCTTGGTCGGGGACGTGTCCAAACGAGAAGACGTGTGCGCAGCGATCGAGCACGAAGGAATCGCGTCCCAGACGAGATTGGCAGGTATCGTTCCGGATGATGCGTTGATTCGCCTCTATCAGGGTGCGACCGTCTTCGTGTTTCCGTCTCTGTATGAGGGATTTGGGTTGCCGGTACTTGAGGCCATGGCCTGTGGATGCCCCGTGGTGTGTTCCAACACATCGTCGCTTCCCGAAGTGGCTGGTGATGCAGCCGTTCTGGTCGATCCACGGAATGTTGAACACATTTCGGCTCAATTGGCGCATGTGCTGGCATCCCCGCTCGCGCGCGCTGACATGAAGGAACGGGGACGTGCGCGCGCTTTGGATTTTCCCTGGGAGCGCACGGCGAGGGAAACGATCGAGGTATATCGGCGCGTCGTCGATTCGTGATCGTATCGTTTCCGCTGCTGTCTCGCACCCGATGCTGAATCCTTGAGAAGGAGTGAATTCTTGACAGCCCAGAGCCCCTATGATCTGATCGCCATTGCACCCATGCATGCGAAGGTGAGTTCGTAACATGAATCACGATATCTGTGATGTGCTGATTGTCGGAGCCGGAGTCATTGGGGTGGCGATTGCCCGTGAACTGCGCCGGCGCTATCGCGCCACTGTGCTGGTGATTGAGAAGGAACCGTCTGCCGGACGCCATGCAAGCGGCCGCAACAGCGGGGTGCTCCATGCCGGGGTCTACTATAAAGCCGGTACGTTGAAGGCAAAATTGTGCGTCGAAGGGAATCGCCGGCTCCGACAGTATTGCCGCGAGAAGTCCATTCCGCTCAACGATTATGGGAAAGTAATCGTCGCAAGAACGTCCGCCGAGTTGCCGACGTTGAAGGAGTTGCATGAACGATCTCTGGCCAACGGAGTGCGGGTCGACTTGGTCGATTGCGCGACCCTAAAGGACATAGAACCCTGCGCGCGGACGGTCGAGCGCGCCTTGTATGTCAAGGATACTGCGGTCGTCAACCCGCAGCGCGTCATGGAAGCCATGGTAGAGGATGCCAAACGGGAAGGAGTTCTCTTTCGTTTCGGATGTCCCTGGCAGGCACGCGACGGTGATACCGGTATCCGAACACCGACGGGCTCGATCACCTACGGGCACATCGTGAACTGTGCTGGATTGTTTGCCGATCGCGTCGCGCATGCGTATGGAATCGGCATGCAGTTCGGAATACTGCCGTTTCGCGGACATTTTCACCGGCTCAGACCTGAGTCAAGATTTCAGGTTCGTGGCAATATCTATCCGGTCCCTGATCTGCGCAACCCATTTCTTGGAGTACATTTCACCAGACGACC
>JBEVJJ010000183.1:0-3422 GCA_040510255.1 Nitrospiraceae bacterium
CCGGCGCACTCCATCAGCTCTTTCGATTTAAATCCGATATTTTGATCGCGAAGATGACAGGGAATATGGTACGCGACGCGGCCGGGGTTCTTGACGAAGTCCATGACCAGCAGACCGTCTTTCTTCATTTTCATCAGATACTCGCAGATGTCGTATGTGCTGCGAGCCACCTCTTTCGTCGGCTCGTCGGGGCGCAGGTCCGGATACTCGCGTTTCAACATCAAGCTGCAACTGGCAGTCGGCACGACCACATCATACCCCTTCGCAACCCAGGGATGGAGCGAGGCGACGTTGCACCCGATGGCCTGTCGAATGGCAGCGAGATCTCCGGTATCAAAGAAGGGCATGCCGCAGCAGCGCTGCTCGGGGATGACGACCTCTACCCCGTTCTTTTCCAAAACTTGGACGGCGGCCTTGCCCACGTCCGTAACCTGGTAGTTCACCAGGCAGCTTGAAAACAAGGCGACTTTCTTGTGCGGAGCCGCCGTGCGCGGCGGCCTCTGACGCCTGGAAAACCAGCGCTGAAACGTCTCTCCGGAGAACTGAAGAATGTGACGCTCGCGATGAATGCCGGCCACCGCTTCGCCCAGCCGCCTGACGATCGAACGCTTCATAAGCCAGTTGAAGGGCCCGGCCGTGAGGGTCCCGATCTTGCCGATGAAATCGGTGCCGGTGAGCCAGCGGTCTCGCCAGCGAACGCCTCGCTCAGCGGCCAGCCGCTGCTTCCTGAGGATCATCAAATGAGGAAAATCGATCTCGTACTGGTGGGGCGGCGTATAGGGACAGTGATTGAAACAGAGCTTGCAGTAGTAGCATTCGTCGACGATCCGGCGATGATCCTCCGACGTCAGCTTCGCCACCTCCCCCTCGTGCCGGTCGATGCCGTTGAGCAGCGTGGTGAACGAGGGACAGAGATTGAAGCAGCGGCGGCACCCGTCGCAAATCTCATAGATGCGCAGAGTTTCTTTGTCCAGCTGCGTGGGATCGACCGGGCGGATAAGGGAGAGCCCCTTCATGTCATCTCCTGCCATGAAACACGAAGGGTGGGCTGAATGTCCGATCCAGTCCACCCCTCTCACGCGTCTAGCCAGCGATCAGCTCTTCAGACTGTCGAGCCCTTTTTGGAAACGGTTCGCATGCGAGCGTTCGGCCTTGGCCAAGGTCTCGAACCATTCCGCCAATTCGGCAAAGCCCTCTTCACGCGCCGTCTTGGCCATGCCCGGATACATCTGCGTGTATTCGTACGTTTCGCCTTCGATGGCAGACTTCAGATTGGCTTCCGTGTTGCCGATCGGCACGCCCGTGGCAGGATCCCCGACCTCCTTGAGAAAGTCGAGATGCCCAAAGGCATGGCCGGTCTCGGCCTCGGAAGTGTCGCGAAACAGACCGCCGACGTCGGGATAGCCTTCGATATCGGCCCGCCTCGCAAAATAGAGGTAGCGGCGGTTGGCCTGCGATTCACCGGCAAAGGCCCCCTTCAAGTTTTCGTGACTCTTGGTTCCCTGTAGACTCTTGCTCATCTGACACCCTCCTCTTCAGCTCGGGATATGAAGCACGGATCACAAGACACAACGGCCCGCGTTTTTGCGGGGCTATAAGATAGCCCAGTGCTCCTTGCGGGATCAACCGGTCGATGGCCGATAGACAGGCAATTGGGCTTCCCTCGCTGCCAGGGTCCCGTACGCTTGATCCTTCGGTGAGAGCAGCGGGGTCGTCACCGGCCACGAGATGGCGAGAGCCGGGTCGTTCCAAATAATGCCCCGTTCATCCTTCGGCGAGTAGAACTCCGTGCACTTGTACAGCACCGCTGCCTGGTCGCTGGTCACGCAGAAGCCATGCGCACATCCAGGGGGAACATAGAGCTGCCGATAGTTGTCCGCGGACAGTTCAAATCCCTGCCACTTCCCGAAGGTGGGAGATCCCTTTCGGATGTCCACGACGACATCATAGACCGCGCCTCCCAACACCATGATCAGTTTGCCTTGGGCATGCGGTTCCTGGTAGTGAAGCCCACGCAGCGTCCCACGAACGGAACGTGAAAAGTTATCCTGTACGAAAGAGTCCGCGAGCCCCGCTTCGGCATATCGTTGCGCATGAAAAGTTTCACAGAACAGTCCTCGGTGATCGCGGAATAGAGCGGGTTCGATCAGCAGAGCGCCGGGAATGTCGAGCACAGTAACCTTCACGTTTGGGGTCCTCTCGGCATCAACCCGTCGAACGATCGTCCGATGGCGGTGGCGGGGGATCGACGATTTCCGGGTGGTCGGGGTACAATTGGCCGAGACGATCGATTAAGGGTTGTGCTGCGGCAGAACTGTCGCGCGTGGGATTGCTGACCGGGTGGTCCCACACTAGGTGCGTAATCCCTGCCTCCCCCAACAACAAGCGGATGGTCGAGAGGCAGGCTTCGAGCGTCAGATCCGTGCCATGGCGCAGGTCGAGCACCCGGTCTTTGGGATCGACGGGAGGCGCATCCGTGTTGACCAATGCCCAACAGCGGTCGAAGATGCTGGTGCGAAGCGCTGCTGGCACATTGATGTTCTCGAGATTCGAGGTACAGAGCGCTGTCACGAACAGGACAAACTGCAAATCGGGCAACCCGGGATTTCGGATATCCAGTTGGGGCATGGTGGGGCATTATGGTTGGGCCCGCGCGATCGAGTCAACGGGATTGAACAGGAGCGCTGTCCTCAGATGGTGACGATTTCCCTGATGGGACAACTCCAAACGGCCGACGGCGAACGCGACCTCGCCTGCGAAGTGCCGTCGCCGATGACCGTCCGGCAGGTGATTCAGCGCCAAGGCGTACAGCTGCGCCACTTGCTGCAGTTGATTCGCGAAAAGAAGGTGTTGGTCACGATCAACAAGAAGATCGCCAGCGATGATTCCCTGGTCCATGACGGCGATGCCATCCGTCTCGTCGGACATGACGGCTTCGGCGGAAGCGGCCTCGGTCCCACACATACATAGGCTGGATTAGCGCAGAGCATTCAAAAAAGCCGTCAGCTGGGCCCGCAGCGAGCGAGAGTCATGATGAATATGAGAAGGGCCGGCGCCCCGCAGGGAGCCGGCCCTAGTCTCCAAAGCCTGAGGCGGAAAGCTCACAGAGCTTCGCGCGAGAGACTGGTCGGTGCTTGATTATTTCTTACCGAGGATGGCGTCTTTGGCAGCCTTGGACACGCGGAACTTCACCACTCGCTTAGCCGGAATCTTGATCGCCTCACCGGTTTGAGGATTCCGCCCCATTCGTGCCTTCCGATTTGCCAACACGAGCTTTCCGATCCCCGGAACCACGAAGACATTCTTCGCTTCCCGATAGGCCAAGGCGGCAAAATCGTCCAACAACTGGACGGCCGCTTTCTTGGTGAGCCCTGCCTTTTGAGCCACGTGATCAGCGATCTGCGACTTCGTCATTGATTTAG
>JBEVJJ010000184.1:0-2944 GCA_040510255.1 Nitrospiraceae bacterium
CTCCACCCTGAGGCAATCATCACCATCGGAGGTCACGACCCTGGACTTCTTCGTTCCTATACGCAAGCATGACGCTCCTGAGCCATCCGGTCGCGTGGGGACGCGGGAAACACGGCCCGCACACCTCTTGGGGGCGCGCACAAATCTGAGACACCGGGCGCTCACCGACTCGCGCCCGTTCACAACCTTGACGTGCATTATTCTGCACGTCGTGAACCTCTTTATCCATCGCACCGTGCGTCTACTGTCTGTTTCCGAGGGCCCGATCAAGGTTAAACGCGGCACTGATCAATGCGAGGTGAGTGAACGCTTGAGGGAAATTTCCTAGCGCCTCCCCGCTGTCACCTGTTTCCTCGGCATAGAGACCAAGATGGTTGGCATAGCCGAGCATGCGCTCAAAGAGGAGTTGCGCTTCGTCCATTTTCCGCCGATCGATCCGGCCTGCGCGCGTCAGCGCTTCCACGAGCCAGAAACTGCACATATTGAATGTGCCCTCGGTTCCGTCCAGACCATCGGTGCCTTTCGCGGCGTCGTATCGATAGACGAGTCCGTCGGACACCAAGCCCCCCTCCCGCACAGGCCGGTTGATCGCCTCAAGAGTTTTCAACATCCGTGGGTCGGTTGGGGATAGAAAAAACACCAGCGGCATGATGAGGTTCGACGCGTCCAATGAGTCGCTTCCGTAATACTGCACGAAAGCCTGACGAGACGAATTCCATCCTTTGGCCATGATTTCTTCGTAAATTTCGTCTCGAACGCGAAGCCATCGCAGATGGTCGGTTGGCAACGAACGTTTGCCGGCGAGACGCAAGCCGCGATCCATGGCCACCCATGACATCAATCGGGAATACACAAAGTGTCGCCTGCCGCCTCGGACCTCCCAGATCCCCTCATCCGGTTGATTCCAGTTGTCGCACAGCCAATCCAGGAGCCGGCGAACGTGCGACCATTCGTCATAGGAAATGGGGCTGCCGTACTTGTTGAAGAGGTAAATCGAATCAAGAAGTTCGCCATAGATGTCGAGTTGCAAGTGATGAAATGCGCCGTTGCCGATTCGAACGGGGCGTGAACCTTTGTAGCCCTCGAGGTGATCGAGTTCATGCTCGGTCAAGTCGGTACGGCCGTCGATGCCATACACGATCTGTAGCGGACCAGGAGCAGCACTGTTATCGTGGGATCGTTTTTCCAGCCAATCCATGAAGGCTGCGGCTTCGCGAGTAAATCCAATTCTGAGCAGCCCGTAGATGGTAAAGGCGGCATCTCTGATCCATGTGTAGCGGTAATCCCAATTGCGCACTCCGCCGATCTGCTCAGGAAGGCTGCAGGTAGGCGCCGCAACAATGGCGCCGGTCGGCTCAAACGTCAGGAGTTTGAGGACCAGCGCCGACCGGGTGACCATTTCTCGCCAGCGGCCGACATAATTACAATGGGAGAGCCAATCCCGCCAGAACGCGACCGTCGTTTCAAACAGATCCTTGGCTTGCTCGTCCGACACAGCCGCGCCGCAGTTCTGTCCGGCGATCATTTCCCTCAACACACAGATGGTGGTTTCCCCTTGCTGGAGAGTGAAGTCGGATGTCACCCCATATGCATCCAGCTTGAGTGGGAGGTCCGTGGAAAGCGCCAGGTTGAGGGAGTCGGTGTAAAACCCGGCTCCATGGGGGTGAAGCTGCGTCTCATGGCTGGTGCGCGCATAGTTAAAGGCAGGATGGCACGTGAGGCGAAAGGTGATACGACCACGCACCACCCTGACCCGTCGGATCAATTGATGGTGCCACCCTGATCCGGTTCCCATCCCGGCCGGCATGAAATCCTCGATCTCTCCGACCCCTTGGGGAGAGAGAAATCTGGTGATCAATATGTTCGTGTCTGGCCAGTAGAACTGCTTATGGGTGACGTCATCTTGAAGCGGTTCGATGTGGAAGCGGCCGCCCTTGCGATCGTCCAGGATGGCGGCGAAGACGCTGGGTGAGTCAAAGTGAGGAAAACAAAACCAATCGATCGAGCCGTTGCGTCCCACTAGCGCGGTGGTGCGCATATTGCCGATGATCCCGTAGTTTTCTATGGGTTGGTATGCCATGGCAAGAAGCAGAAGGGATCCAATAGGCTTGCGCCCTCCGCGATGACCGATTGCTTATCATAGGAGGGACATAATTGTCATGGTGCCGACCAGAGCGATCAAAAAACCATCACAGTAAGCGGCAACCAACATGCCCGTCGGGCCTTTCGTGAGAATTGTTGCCGGGCATTGCAGCATTCTCCTGGCCTCCGATATCCCTTCTCTATCAGGGTTATCAATGTTGGCCACGATGGGGTGATGGTTTAACCTGGCGAGAGATGTCCGCGTGAAGGGAGTCTTCACGCGGGCTGATTCAATTTTGCCTATTGAGGCGCCGGCTGCAGAATGGACTGTTCCATCGGAGGAGCAGCGAGATCCGATTCGGGTGAGAGGGTGGTGGACTCAAGCTGACCGTTCTCCGCAACCGGGGAGTCGTCGGTCTCGGAGATCGCGTCGACGGAATCCGGGATCGTGTCCATGACAACTGGTGGGGCAACGGCTGGAATCACCATGTGCTCGTGACCGATTTTGCGGAGTTCTAAGTGCACGCGTCGATTCATGCGACGGCAGGTGTCGCTGTTGTCGATGCATAGGGCGCCTTCCTCGCCCAGACTGACGATCCGAATCGCCGTTTCGGATACACCGAACTTCATGAGATGCTCTTTCACGGTCTCAGCCCGTTTGAGACCAAGAAGCTTATTGAAGCTCATGGATCCTTGTTGATCGGTGTAGCCTTGGACAAGGACGCCCCAATCCGATTCGTTCTTCAGGAACTCGGCATTTCTCTGAAGCGCGGCTTTGCCGTCGTCAGTCAGTCCCTTTCGATTGATTTCAAAGAAGATATCGTCGTGGAGCACGTCGGAATTCCGAGTGGCTACGGGGAAG
>JBEVJJ010000185.1:0-4129 GCA_040510255.1 Nitrospiraceae bacterium
TGTCGATGTGGAACGTGTGAAACGAACGGTATTTGTGCTCGCCGCCCTGCTGACCGGCGCGGCTGTCTCCGTGAGCGGCATGATTGGTTTTGTCGGCATGGTGGTGCCGCATATGTTGCGCATGACCATCGGAGCGGACCACCGGTTTTTGCTTCCGGCGTCCGCCTTAGTCGGCGGGTGTTTTCTGATGATCTCGGATACCATGGCCCGCTCCCTGTTCGCGCCTTCGGAGATTCCTGTCGGCGTCGTCACCGCGCTGTTCGGGGGACCGATTTTCATCGGGCTCCTGATGACACAGACGACCCGCATGAATGGGTGACCAGTCATGATCGTGTCGTCGCCTCGACCAGCAGAGCAGGCCTTTCACCTTGACCGTGTTGGGTTCGCCTATCATCACAGGCCTCGAGCATCCGGAGCCCCGTCTAATGGGTCCCTATTCAGAGAATTGACCTTCTCGGTCGACGCAGGAGAAATGCTGGGAGTCATCGGTCCCAACGGGTCGGGCAAGAGCACGTTGCTCAAACTGCTGGCCGGGATCGTGCGTCCAAGTGCCGGGACGATTCATGTCTTTGGGCGTGACACGGGGTCTCTCACGCGGAATGACTTTGGCAAGCTGATCGCCTATGTTCCCCAAGAATTCCTGACGACATTTCCGTTCACGGTCAAGGATATCGTGCTCATGGGCCGGTATCCGCACCGCAAGACCGATTGGCTGTCGTTCTGGGGATGGGAACGGGATGGGGATTATCAGGCGGCTGCTCAAGCGATGGCGGACCTCAATTTGCTGGACATGGCTGATAAGTCCGTACACGAAATCTCCGCCGGCGAACGCCAGCGAACATTGATCGCACGCGCGTTGGCGCAGGAGGCCAAAATTGTGTTGCTCGACGAACCCACGGCGTTCTTGGATCTGAAGTATCAGGTGGAGATCGGCCAACGGCTCTACCGACTGAGTCGCGATCGCGGCCTCACCATGGTGGTGGTCTCCCATGACCTGAACTTGGCCGGCCAATATTGTGACCGCCTGCTTCTGTTGAATCACGGAACGCTCATCGGTCTCGCGGAGCCGGCGGCGATCATGCGTCCTGAGGTATTGGAATCCGTCTACCAATGTCGGGTTCTCGTGGATCACCATCCGGAGACCGGGCGTCCTCGGGTGAGTCTGCCGGGAGATCCGGGGGTTTCGCCATATCTGTGACCGTTGTGATCGAACGATTCGGTACCAGTCTTTCGATCTATAGTCCGGGTACCCATGTATTGCACTGTGGAGGAGTATGTCGAGAAACGTTCGGCAGCAGGGGAAGATGGTGTAAGACCATCACGGTGTCGCCACTGTAAGCGGGGAGTAACTCTGCAATTGTGCCACTGGCCTGAGGCGTCATAGGCGCCTCGTGAAACGTATCTCGTCGGAGAGTTCACAAACGACGTTTCACGCATGGGCTGGGAAGGCGTAGAGAACGCGCAGATCCGTGAGTCAGTAGATCCGGTTGCTGAATGTATTCCACTCCGCCCTTCGAACAAAGGGAAGGTGGCCTGTGAGACGTTTTTGGACAAGCCTATGTGCGTGCACTTTAATGGTGTATGGCAGTACCATTGCTGCCGCTCCGGTCCGAGCCCAAGAGGACGAACCGCTTCGTACAAAAGAGGTCGTGGTATCGAGCACCAGACTCCCTGATACTCCCGTCGACGCAAGCGAGTTGCCCGCCAAAGTCAGCGTCATTACTTCCGAGGACATCGTGAGGACCGGCGCAAAGTCCATCCAGGAGGCCATACAGTGGGCGACCGGTATCGTGATGTACGACCAGGTCGGGAATGCGTTCCAGCAGACCATCGACCTGCGCGGCTTCAATGGGCAACCGGTGCCCTCCACCATGGTGTTTGTGGACGGCCAGCGGATGAACGAGCCGGATTTCAATACCGTCAACTTCGATCTCATTCCGATCGAATCGATCGAACGGATTGAGATTCTCCCGGGCAACGCGGCGATTTATGGGAAGAATGCGCTCGGCGGCGTGGTGAACATCATCACTAAGCGGGGGGCGGAGCAGAGGCATGTGACAGGCGAGGCCATGTACGGGAGTTTCAATCGTCAACGGTACAATCTGACCTCGAGCGGGCCAATCGGGAAAAAATTTGACTACTTTGCCGGTTTCACTCGTGAGACCGAAACCGGGTTTCGCGATTTTTCCGACGCACAAATTTCACGCTTTTTCGGCAAGATTGGCTACCAGCCGACTGAAGGCACAGACCTCTCAATTTCCTATACCTACGTCACAAGCGATCTGATGCAAGCTGGATCAATTCCGTTGAGCCTCGCCAACATTAACCGGAAAGCGAACTTCACTCCCGGTGATTTTGACGACCATGAAGTCAACGTGCTCAGGTTTGTGGGACGACAGGCGCTGCCGCTCGGCTTTGGCCTGAACGTCAATGGCTTCTACCGGCATCTGGCGCAAGACTTGTTTACAGTGGGACAGACATCGGAAAGTACCCGTTTCACAAAAACGGAATCAAAGGGAGGGACGGCGCAATTGTCCCACGAGTCTACACCGTTTGGCCTCCGCAACATGCTCATCCTGGGAGGCGAATATACCAGGAATGATTTTGGGAACAATCTCACAGGATCTTTCTCGGGTTTCCCCTTTGCGAATCAGGACTCAACCAATGAGGACAGCAGTGGTCTCTATATCCAAGATACCTTGCATCTCACGCCTCGATTGATCCTCACGGGGGGTCTGCGGTACGACTATGATCGAATCAGTTTCGAAGACAACATCACGCCCACCAACGACGGAACGAAGCAATTTAGTCGGACAACGACCCGGGGTGGTATCACCTATTTGGTCACTCCGGCTGCGAGCGTCTACTTCAATTACAGCGAGGGATTTCGCGTACCGACCTTCCTGGAGTTGTTTTCCTTGGGACCATTTGGGTCCAATCCGAATCTGCAGCCGGTGAAAACGAAGAATTATGAGATCGGGGGAAGGACGGCGATCAGTCATTGGGGAGAAGCCATTGTGGCGCTCTTTCAGATTGATGCGCGCGACGAAATTTTGTTTACATGCCAACTCTGTGATTTTAGTTTCGGCGACGGCCAGAATCGGAATGTCGAGAAGACCAGGCGCCGCGGGGTCGAGGTTACGTTGAAGGCTCGATTAAACCAGTATCTCGACGGAGCGCTGAACTATACCTATACGCAGGCGGAATATCGGACTGCATTCAACCTGGATTCCTCGAGAACAGTGCAGGTCGGCGATACATTACCTCAAGTGCCAAGAAATCGGCTCAGTTTTACCGCTAACGCCCATCCCGCCGAAGGGCTGACCGTTTCACTCATCGGCTTGTATGTGAGCTCACAATTCTACCTGAATGATGAAACGAACGTTCAGCCGAAACTTCCAGCGTACTTTGCCCTCAATAGTCGCATCGCCTACGAGAGACCCGTCCCCGGCGGCCGTCTGGCGGCGTTTGTGCTCATCAATAACATGCTGGATCAGAAATATTCCACGAGTGGGATCATGGCGCTGAATGTTCTGACCGGAGGCGGCGCGCTTGAGCAGTTTGTCGTGCCTGCCCCGGGGATCGCTGCCTATGCCGGGTTGAGCTATCGCTTCGAAGGGATTTAGCAGGATGTTGAAAATTTCTTGATGAGCCCCGCCAAACCAGAATCGCGGAGACGCATCTTTCACCCGGCCCTCGTTCTCGCGGCGCTCACCGCCATTGGCGTGCCGCGTACGCGGGTCAGAATGACGACAGCCCTGACCATCCTACGGCAGATCTGCATGTGCTTTTGGATCAGACCTGTTTGTTTTCCGAGGTATTCCCACGCCGCTTCAGCGGCCGGATGGCGGAATGAGTGATTCATCTTTTACTGGCCGTGCCCGGTCGGTGGCTGTTCTCGGCACCGGATCGGATGTCGGGAAGAGTCTCGTCTCCGCCGGTCTCTGCCGCCTTCTCCATCGTGCAGGGATAAGGGTTGCACCCTTCAAGGCGCAGAACATGTCACTGAATTCTTTTGTCACTCCCGAAGGTGGCGAGATCGGACGCGCGCAAGCGCTGCAAGCGGAGGCTTGTGGGATTCCTCCACACGTCGACATGAATCCCATCCTCCTGAAGCCGGAATCCGATA
>JBEVJJ010000186.1:0-3701 GCA_040510255.1 Nitrospiraceae bacterium
GAACTAGGACTTGGAGCAAATGCCATGACCACATCAGTCCCAAGAGTCGGAACCCATACAGCTCAATCGCTGTTCGAACCGGCCATCATGCGACAAGCGGTGTCGGATGCCTTTCGAAAGCTGCATCCCCGGCACCAGATCAAGAATCCAGTCATGTGTGTCGTCTGGGTCGGCAGTATCGTTACGACCCTCCTCTTTGTCCAGGCCGTGATCGGCAACGGTGAAGCTCCGGCCGGCTTCATCCTTTCCATCGCGTTGTGGCTTTGGTTTACTGTGCTCTTTGCGAACTTTGCCGAGGCCATGGCCGAGGGGCGTGGCAAGGCCCAGGCCGATGCGCTCCGGCAATCGCGGCAAGAAATGACCGCGAAAAAACTCGGCGCGGTTGAAGCTGGATCGGAACACCATGCTGCCTGGAATCGGACGCAGGACAAAGTCGATCGGTTCAGCGTCGTATCGGCGAATGAATTGAAGAAGGGCGATGTCGTCCTCGTCGAGTCAAATGATTTTATTCCAGCCGATGGGGAAGTCATCGAAGGGGTGGCGTCCGTCAATGAGAGTGCGATCACCGGCGAGAGCGCGCCGGTGATTCGCGAGTGCGGCGGCGATCGGAGCGCCGTCACGGGCGGAACCAAAGTCTTGTCTGATTGGCTGATAGTTCGGATCACGGCGAGTCCGGGCGAGACTTTCCTTGACCGCATGATCGCCATGGTGGAAGGGGCGAAGCGACAGAAGACCCCAAACGAGATTGCCTTGAATATTTTGCTGGCAGCCCTGACCATCATCTTTCTCTTGGCAACAGTGACGTTACTGCCGTTTTCCCTCTACAGCGTGACGGCTGCCGGCCAGGGTTCCCCTGTGACTGTGACCGTGTTGGTTGCGTTATTGGTCTGTCTGATCCCAACGACCATCGGAGCGCTTCTTTCGGCCATCGGCATTGCCGGCATGGATCGCATGGTGCAGGCGAATGTCATCGCCATGTCCGGAAAAGCCGTAGAGGCGGCCGGGGACGTGGATGTGCTGCTCCTCGACAAAACCGGAACTATTACGCTCGGCAACCGTCAGGCCACCACGTTCTTGCCGGCTGAGGGGGTGCCTGATCAGGTGTTAGCAGACGCGTGTCAATTGTCGTCGTTAGCTGACGAAACGCCCGAAGGCCGGAGCATCGTTGTCCTCGCAAAAGAAAAATACGGGCTCCGTGCGCGCGATGTTCATGAATTGGGCGCTACGTTTATCCCCTTTAGCGCGCAGACCTGCATAAGCGGCGTCCATCTCAATGGCCGAGAGATCCGGAAGGGGTCGGCAACCGCCATTGAGAACTATGTGACCTCACAGGGCGGACATTTTTCTCAGTTTGTTCGGTCTCAGGTTGAGACAATTGCAAAAGGGGGCGGAACACCGCTGGTGGTCGCGGAAGGAAACAAGGTCTTCGGAGTCATTGCATTGCAGGACATTGTGAAAGGCGGAATCAAAGAGCGGTTTGTCGAGCTGCGCCGGATGGGAATCAAAACCGTCATGATCACGGGCGACAATCCGCACACGGCAGCGGCTGTTGCAGCAGAGGCCGGCGTTGACGATTTTCTCGCGGAGGCCACACCGGAAGCCAAGCTTAAATTGATTCGCGACCTCCAAGCCGAGGGACGGCTTGTCGCCATGACGGGAGACGGGACCAACGATGCCCCAGCGTTAGCACAGGCCGACGTGGCGGTGGCTATGAATACCGGTACTCAGGCCGCGAAGGAGGCAGGCAACCTAGTGGACCTGGATTCCAATCCCACGAAACTGATCGAGATTGTTGAAATTGGGAAGCAGTTGCTCATGACGCGAGGTGCACTGACGACCTTCAGCATTGCCAACGATGTTGCCAAATATTTCGCGATCATTCCGGCGGCCTTTGCCACGACATATCCTGGCTTGAATGCCCTCAACGTGATGCTCCTGGAGACGCCGCAGAGCGCCGTCCTATCCGCAGTCATTTTTAACGCACTTATTATCATCGCGCTGATTCCACTCGCCTTGCGAGGGATTACCTATCGGCCCATCGGCGCGGGTCCATTGCTACGGCGACACTTACTGATCTACGGATTGGGTGGTGTGGTCGTGCCGTTCATCGTCATCAAACTGATTGATATGTTGCTGGTTGCCTTGCATTTGATCTGAGGCAGGAGGGTGAATCGGTCTGTTCGATCATCCTTGAGTCGTTCGACAGGAGAAACAAATGAAAGATCACATAAGGCCCGCGTTGATGATGTTGCTGATCATGACGGTCCTCACGGGGCTGGTCTACCCTCTGGCGATCACCGGGCTGGCCCAACTCTTCTTTCCCGAGCAAGCGAACGGCAGCTTGATTCTTCGCGACGGTAGAGTGATCGGGTCGAAGTTGATTGGACAATATTTTGATAAACCCGCCTATTTTTGGAGCCGTCCGTCGGCGACCTCGCCATTTCCCTACAATGCGGCGGCATCCAGCGGATCGAACCTCGGGCCAACCAACCCGGCATTGCTCGATGCGGTCAGAGCGAGAGTGGCTGCATTACGGGCCATAGATCCGGGCAACAACTCGCCTGTCCCTGTGGATCTTGTGACGGCATCCGGGAGCGGGCTCGATCCCCACATCAGCCCGGCTGCTGCCCTGTATCAAGTGAAGCGAGTGGCCCGTGTGCGAAGTCTGGATGAGAGCACCGTGCAAGCGCTGGTGACCCAGTATACAGAAGGACGCCAGCTCGGATTCTTAGGAGAGCGGCGCGTCGATGTCCTCCAATTGAATCTCGCCCTTGATTCCTTATCACCCTAGTCCATGATGTGGCTGATACTCATCGGTTTTCTTGTTTCGCTATGGATGATCTCCCTTGTGATCTGGTTGTTATGGAGGTGGAAACCGCCACGAGACGGCATACATCGCCCACCCTCTCTGAGCTGATCACTCCAAAGCTATCACGGCTCGGTGCGCTTTCGACTCGTAGTTGAAGCTGTGGGATGACCAACGGTCAAAGATAATGGATTCGGATTTGTCAGAACCACCACAATCCAAGCGATAAGTTCAACCAGCCCGATGGCGACTATCGAACCGACGATCAGCATTCCCAGACTTCCGCTATCCATAGACACACCTCCTTGTGTTCAAGGGACACATTAGCGCGTCGCGTGTCAGAATGTGGTAAAAAGACAACGGTTGGACATAAAAATTGCATCAAAAGAGGCCGAACAGCATGAGAAGTTTTTTGGTTCTCATGGTTCCGCCGGCCAAACCATCCAAGGCCGTCCGAAGGCGTACCTAGAGTCTCCATGAGCGAAGCCCGTCCCAATCCAGATGCGCTCCTGAAACGTGTGCAGGCGGAGGAAGCCCGGCACCGAGAGGGCAAGCTAAAAGTTTTCTTCGGGGCCAATCCGGGCGTCGGAAAAACCTATGCCATGCTCGAAGCCGCGCACGAGCAGCGTCGTGAGGGGGTAGACGTCGTCATAGGCGTGGTGGAAACGCATGGAAGGGCGGAAACCGAGGTCTTGATCCAGGGCCTGGAGATGGTCCCTCGCCGCGCGGTCGATTATCGCGGCACGGCGCTTCAGGAATTCGATCTTGATGCCGCCCTCACGCGCCGTCCGACGGTCATCCTTGTCGACGAACTGGCTCACACCAATGCGCCGGGACTGCGCCACGCGAAGCGCTGGCAGGATGTGCAGGAACTGCTAAAGGCCGGTATCACCGT